>CAZXNP010000001.1:0-26401 GCA_964642035.1 uncultured Anaerolineales bacterium
ATTGGGTGTTAACCGCTGAAGAGTTGAAGGAGGTTAACACCATTCTTGACTAAGCGGAGAATAGGGCGTAGAGATTTTTACGCCTCACCATGGATCACTTTACTTGGTGGGCAAGATGCTGATCCAGGGTCTGCGGGAGAAATAGCGCCGGCGCCAGGACGAGTCGTACAGCCTCAAGGCCTTCCATGATCGCCTACTCAGCTACGGCTCGTCATTCGTGAAGCTGATTGCCGATCGGATGCTAGCAGAGGATCGAGGATAGACGATAGAGGATGGTAAATCACTGTCTTCTATCCTCCCTCTGACTCCGGCTTGTCCAGGTTAGGAGAACGCACATGCGTTTGAAAGACAAAGTTGCTATCGTCACCGGTGCGGGCGGCGGTATTGGCCGCGCCACCGCCCGCCGGCTGACAGCAGAGGGAGCGGCTGTGACCGTCGCTGACATCGACACAGCCGGGGCTGATGAAACCGTTGCCACCATAACCGCCGACGGTGGTCGAGCAACGGCTATGACCACCGACGTGGCTGACCGCCCTCAGGTGGAGCAAATGATTGCCGAGACTGTGGAGGCCTTCGGCCGGCTGGACATTCTGGTCAACAACGCCGCAATCTTGGGCCGCACGCGGGTGCTGGAGACAACTGAAGAGGACTGGGACCGATTCATGGCAGTGAATCTGAAGGGTCCCTTCCTCGGCAGTCAAGCAGCCATCCGGTGGTGGGTGGAGAATGGGATTCGTGGTGCGATTGTTAACGTCGCCTCTGTAGAATCGTCCGTCCCGTTCCCGTACCAGGTGGCGTATGCCACTACCAAGGGCGGAGTACTGATGATGACACGCGCCCTTGCTTTAGAAGTCGCCCGGTATGGCATTCGAGTGAACGCTGTCGGCCCTGGCACGATCGATTCCAGAGGCTACTTTGCTCGCCATCCGGATAAGCGAGAGAAGTACGAAGCCCTTCATCCCTTGGGCCGGCTTGGTCAACCCGAGGATGTAGCTAATGCCATCCTTTTTTTGGCCTCGGCCGAGGCCGACTGGATCACTGGCGAAATCCTCTATGTGGATGGCGGTTTCCTGATCCGATAGGGAGCCACATCGAGAATCAAATTGATACCAATTTGGTCCAAAGATTGATCCGTTGTATCTCTTCCTGCCTCCGCCAACTTGCTACAAATGACTACGACGTTGCAAACGACCGATCGTCTGCTAAAGAGGTGCAAGCATGCTCTTTGTTGACAGGGTGGCCATCGTTACCGGTGGTGCCATGGGCAACGGCCGCGCTATCGCCCTGGGATTAGCGAGGGAAGGGGCCGATCTCGTTGTGGCCGATGTCAATCTTCCCCTCGCCGAAGCGACTTGCTGGAAAGCATGCACTCTTGGCCGGCGTGCCTTGGCCGTCCGCACGGATGTCTCCAAAAAAGCCGAAGTGGACACCATGGTTCAGAAAACCCAGGATGAGTTTGGGCGAATAGACATTCTCATTAACAACGCCGGCGTGACTTCTCGTCACGACTTCCTCGATCTGCCAGAGGAGGAATGGGACCGGGTATTAGACATCAACTTGAAAGGGGCCTTCCTGTGCACGCAGGCCGTAGCACGGGTCATGGTCACTTTGGGAATCAAGGGTAAGATCATCAACATTAGCTCCGTGGCAGCGACGCGAGGTGTGCCGTATAGCGTGCACTACAGCGCCTCCAAGGCTGGCGTGGAACTTTTCACCCAGGCCGCTGCCAGATCATTGGCCGGTCGGGGAATTCACGTCAACGCTATTGCCCCCGGCGTCATGGAAACGCCGATGCTGAAGCCTTTCCTCGAAGAACCAGGGAAGCGCGAGCAGTACCTTCAGTCTACCCCCTTCGGACGGATCGGTCAGCCCGAGGATTTGGTCGGTGCGGTCACGTTTCTAGCTGGGCCCGCCTCCGACTTCGTGACAGGCATCGTCGTACGAGTAGACGGAGGAGCGCTTGCATGATCTCTGCAGGTGACTATTCATTTGCCCCCCAGCCTGGCACTGCAAGTCACGGCTCAGGAAGCAAAAGGGGATTTCCAATGCAGGTCTGGTTGACCAATTGCTCGGTCATCGATTGTATCGGTGATGATCTGGGGCCTTTCGCAGCGAACGTGGTTGTCGAGAACGGCAAGATCACCACGATCGATCAATCCAGCCTGACGCCACCCCCCGATGAGGCAACGGTTATCGACTTGGGGAGGGCCTATCTGCTACCTGGTCTGTGGGACGCCCATTGTCATCCGGGCGGGATGATCCCCGATCCCAACCGCGTCTCGTATTTCGAGACCGAGGCTGAGCGCACCCTGCGGGCAGTACGCAACACTGCCTCGGCCCTGCGGGTTGGCGTCACTGCCCTACGCGCTGTCGGCGAGTCCAATTTCATCGATGTGGCCTTACGAGAAACCTATGCCAACCGCCAGCCGGCCGGCCTGTGGAAGAAAGGCTATGATGATAAGCGGCTGGTCGGTCCCCGGATGTTCTGCGCCGGCCCGGCCATACGCATCACCGGTGGTCACGGAGCCAATGCGCGTATAGAACCGTTGTACACTTCACCGCCCTTAGAGGTTGACGGACCTGACGAGGTTAGCAAGGCGACCCGCTACTGTGTCAAAATGGGCGTGGATTGGATCAAGCTGTGCATCACAGGTGGTATCGCCGGCATCCGGGAGAGCATGTACGAACTCCAGATGTCGTTTGACGAAATTAAGGCGGCCTGCGATGCGGCTCACAACAAGGGTCTCAAGGTCTGTGCCCACACTGGCTGCGCCGAAGCCGCCAAGGTGGGCGTGCGGGCCGGCCTGGACTGCATCGAGCACGGCTACCAGCTTGATGAAGAGGCATGTGAACTCATGGCCGAGCACGGCGCGTACTACTGCCCAACGCTCTCCGTGACGCAGGATGAGGCCTACATGCGCCGCTGGGATTGGCCCGAGCACTCCATCCGCCGCGCGCTGGAGGGCGCTGAACTGCACCGCCGTGCCCTCGAGACCGCGCTCAGAGCCGGCGTCAAGGTCGTGAACGGAGCTGACCTGAACCCGGTCGCCGAGACGGCCATACCAGAGATTGAGTGGGTCGTGAAGGCCGGTATGTCCCCGGCCCAAGCTCTCATCGCCTCCACTCGTCGGGCTGCTGAGCTGTGCGACGCTGCTGACAGCGTAGGCACGGTCGAAGCGGGGAAGCTAGCTGATCTGATTGCTGTTGAACAGAATCCATTGGAAAACATCTCGGCGCTGCGCGAGGTCAAGTTTGTGATGAAAGAGGGAGAGGTCGTTGTCAACCGGTTCGCTCAACTCACAACCAAAGAGGAAGTCTTTCAAAGCTAGTACCTCATCAATATGATTTTGATATGCTCAACAGGGCTATCAAGGGCCAGATTGCCTATCAAATCCAGGTTGATGAGGTACTAGTAATCAGCCCGACTGACTAGTACTCGATCAAGGTGATTTTGATATGCTCAACAGGGCCATCAAGGGATAGATTACCTATCAGAATCATCTTGATGAGGTACTAGATGGGCACAGCCCGCCTGGTGTAGGGGGAGGCTATCCCCGCGTGAGAAAGATTTCATCGAGGTTGCTCGCTGCGCGGGGTGCTCGTAAATGGAAGGAGGCGTACCAATGAGGATCAAGATCCCTGAAATGGCAACCGGAGACTTCGGCCCGATCGAGGAGCGGGAGGCGGAATGGCAAGCCCTGGCCAGTCCGGGTACGGAGGTGAAGGTCACACCTGCAGGACCCAAAGGGCCGGAGACGGTAGAGAGCATCTACGATGTGGCCATGTGTACCCCTTGGCTCTTGGAAGAGATCCGCAAGGCAGAAGAGGAAGGCTTTGATGCAGTCATCATCCCCTGCATGGCTGACCCGGGTCTCTACGCCGCCCGAGAGATTGCGAACATCCCTGTAGTGGGCGAGAGTGAGATCTCCTACCTATTGGCGAGCGCCTTGGGGCATAAGTTCTCCATCCTGCAACCCATCGACCAGGGACTGGGGGTGGCCCGGCAGATGCTGCGCACCTATGGGGTCGAGGAATCAGTGGCTTCAGTGCAGGTGATCGACATGGGCGTGAACGAAATGTGTGCTGACCGAGAGAGGATGAAGGCGGCGATGATCAGGGAGGGGAAGAAGGCACTTGAGGAGGATGGGGCGGATGTGATCGTGATGGGCTGTGGCTTTATGGCCGACGCAGTCAAGGAGGTGCAGGAGGAACTAGGGGTTCCAGTCATTCATCCATTTGCTGCAGCGATCAAGTATGCTGAGATGCTGGTGACATTGGGCCTGTCTCACAGCAAGAGAGCCTACATGACCCCGCCACCAAAAAGAATAGAGATTTAGGGCCAGTCATCCATTCGGGCCTCAGAGTGCGGACGAGATGCGGAGTTGCGTAAAAGCGACCGGTCTACCGTTCATCGCTAGAGAATGGCGGTCATAGTTTGTTGAGGGAGATAGGTCTTGACCCTTGAAACAAATGGGTCTTCGCAGATTAGTGGGGAAACCTGAGCAGACAACAGCCCGCGACGCCAGATGTTGTTTGTAGGCCTGCAACGTTGAGCGCACAAGATGCGGGGACTGTTCCCTTCGAGTGCGCTGATCCTACTATTCTGCGTAGAGCCATCCATCATAAATAAGGAGACGAAAAATGAGCGCTCGCTTTCAGCACCTCTTTACCCCGTTTCGGTTCAGGACTTTTGAGATCAGAAACCGTATCGTCATGCCTCCAATGGCTATCTACATACCTGGCTCGGAAGGGTTCGTCAAGCAAAGGTTGATTGACTACTACGAAGCTCGGGCCAAAGGCGGTGTGGGCTATATCATCGTCAATGCGACTTACGTTCATCCAAATGGAAGCTCCCACCCGAATCAAACCGCCATTACCGATGACAAGTATATCCCTGGCTTCGCCCGGCTTGTGGAGGCCATTCACCGCCACGGCGTCAAGGCTTCGCTTCAACTGTATCACTCGGGGCGACAACGATACGCCCTGATTGCTGGTGGACAGACCATCAGCCCCTCGGGAATTCCCTGCCCAGTCCGGAAAGACCCCGCGCATGCTCCTACAGTGAAGGATGTCAAATCATTGGTCGAAGACTATGCGCAGGCGGCGAGGCGAGCCAGGGAAGCCGGGTTTGATGGCATCGAGATCCATTGTGCCCATGGCTATCTGTTGTCGGGTTTCCTGTCCCCCTATCAGAACAAGCGTACGGATGAGTATGGTGGGGATGTCATGGGTCGAACCCGCATCGTCAGGGAGATCCTGGCCCGATGCCGCGAGGTTGTGGGAGATGACATGCTTATCGGCGTCAGGATGAATGGCAGTGATTATGTTAATGAGGGGAACACCCCGGAGGAGGTTAAGGAAATCGCCAGGATTCTCGTGAATGCAGGGGCTGAAGTGATCCACGTCTCAGCGGGCATGGCCGCCAGTGCCCAGTATACTTTCTTCCCGGCTGGGGTTCCGCGGGGCTTCAACGTGCCGCTGGCCGAGGAAATCAGGAAAGTGGTCGATGTCCCAGTAATTGCCTGTGGCGCCATTACCGACGCCGAGTTCGCCGAGGAGATTCTGAGTAAGGGGACCGTGGATCTGGTCGCCATAGGGAGGCCATTGATGGCTGATCCCGACTTACCCATCAAGGCGATGACTGGAAGACTCAAGGAGACGCGACCATGTCTCAGATGTTCCAAGTGCGCCGGGGTTTGGCCCGAAAACATGACTTGCACCGTCAACGCGGCCATGGGGCGAGAGGCGCAGTCCAGGCTAGAGCCAACCGGCAAACCAAAGAAGGTCATCGTGATCGGATCTGGGCCGGCAGGCCTGGAGGCAGCCACCACAGCAGCGGCACGAGGTCATTCCGTGACTCTGATGGAGCAGAATGACCGGATTGGCGGCAAGATTCGGTTGGCCCAGCGGGTCGCGGGGAAAGAAAATCTCGATCGCTGGCTGGCCTACTATCAAAATGAGATGGAAAGACTGTGTGTTGCGGTGGAACTGAACCGTCACGTTACGGTAGATGACATGAACAAAATTGTCGCCGATGCAATCGTCGTTGCAACGGGTGCTAGACCGCTGATCCCGAAGAATATCAAGGGCGTAGACAACAGCAAGGTGGTTGTGACAGATGACGTCCTGTGGGACCGGGTGAACGTTGGAGACAGGGCTTTAATTGTTGGGGGCAGCTCGATGGGTGTGGAGACGGCCGAGCACATCGCGAGCGAAGGGAAAGAGGTCGTGGTGGTCGAGATGCTGCCTGAAATCCTGTCCGACATTAGCCATGATGCAGCGTTGGCCCTGCTAGACAGGGTAGAAAAGCTGAATTTTAAGGCCCTGACTAACACTCTGGTGACAAGCATAGAGCAGAATGGCGACAGGCTAGATGTCCATGTCAAGCGATATGGGATGGATACCGTACTGACCGGATTCGATACGGTGGTGCTGGCCGCCGGCGTTGTCCCGGACAATCGCCTTGGACTCGAGCTGCAAGCCAAATACGACAACGTCTACCTGATCGGGGACTGTGAACAGGGTGGAGACTTTCGAAAGGCGGTCCACGACGGGGCTAACGTAGGGATGCAGGTCTAGGTTGTCCCAAACTGATTTCTCTCGCGAAATCAGGCTCTGGGGCTTTCCGAGAAATAAGAGTAAAGGGAGGAGGTATGCTACCGTTGCGACGGTAGCATGTGAGAAACATGAACAACGCAACTTTGCAGAAACTCTTCGACTCAATCACCATCAATGGCATGACTGTTCGCAACCGAATCGTCATGCCGCCCATGGATACCAGCTATGGATCCACCGACCACGAGGTTACGGAGCAGCTCATTGAATATCACCGGCGTCGTGCACAGGGAGGGGTGGGCCTAATCATTGTCGAATACACCTCTGTCGATCCGGGTGGTCGTTGCACTGCAACACACCTCGGCATCTACAATGATCACTTCATCCCTGGGTTCAAGCGTCTTACCGAGGCCGTGCACAAGTATGGGGCGAAGATTGCGCTTCAGATTCACCACGGCGGTCTGAAAGCTAAACCAGAACACAGCGGGGGGCAGATTGTTGCGCCATCGGCGATTCCTGATCCCTACGTTGGGGCAGTACCGAGAGAGCTCACTATCCCAGAGATCGAAGAGTTAGTGGAGGCTTTTGGCCAGGCTGCTCGCCGGACCAAGGCAGCCGGCTTTGACATGGTGGAGATCCATGGTGCTCATGGCTATCTCATCAATCAATTCCTCTCGCCATGGTATAACCACCGTACTGACGCCTACGGGGGCAGTTTTGAGAAACGATTGCGATTCGCGCTGGAAGTGATTCACCGGGTGCGTGAAGCGGTCGGCCCGGACTTCCCGGTGGGCATCCGCGTTGTCGGTGAGGAAACGGGAGGAGAAGGCCTCACCCTTCAGGATACCGTTCGCATCGCGCCAAGGATGGTGGAAGCCGGCGTAGACGTTATCCACGTATCCATCGGTGGCATAGGGGCCGGCCCCAATCTGGTGGTCGCGCCGATGGCGATGGATCCAGGCTTCAACGTGTACTCGGCTGCTGCCGTCAAGCGGGTGGTAGATGTTCCCGTCATTACTGTGGGGCGCATTAACGATCCCCACCTGGCCGATCAGGTCCTGCTCAATGGCAACGCTGATATGGTAGCTATGGGAAGAGCCATCCTGGCCGATCCCGATCTACCTACCAAAGCTGCCGAGGGTCGCTTCGATGAGATTCGCAAATGCTTTGCCTGCACGGATGCTTGCTCTAAGTGGCCGATCCATTGCAACAACAACCCAGAGTTGGGACGAGAAGCAGAGTGGGACCTCTCCCCAACGGAGGAGCTGAAAACCGTGTGGGTGGTCGGTGGCGGTATCGCTGGACTGGAAGCGGCAACTCTAGCCGCGCGACGTGGCCATCGGGTGACGCTGTTCGAGAAGGAAGAGCAGCTTGGCGGACAGATCCACCCGGCCGCAGCGCCGCCGCATAAGGGTGGGCTGCTCAACGCCATGACCAGCCGTATGGCTCTGCTGGACAAATATGGCGTAGAAGTAAGGGTCGGGACGGCGGTCACTGCTGATATGGTGCGGGAAGAACTGCCAGATGTGGTGATTCTAGCCACCGGTTCGCGACCGTTGAAGCCGTCCATACCAGGCATCGACCGTCCGGAAGTGGTCCAGGCGAAGGATGTGCTGGTCGGCAAGGCGTTTGTGGGGCCCCGGGTGGCAATGCTGGGCGGTGGCATGGTCGGCTCAGAGGCAGCGGAGTATCTGGCGGACCGCCGACGCGACGTGACTATCATCGAGATGTTAGACACGATCGCTGGAGATATGCCAACCAAAGCCCGCTCTTTCCTCATCCCCCGACTGAAAGATTTAGGGGTGCAGATGATCACGGGGGCGAAGGTGGAAGCGATCACCGACCATGGCGTGTTGGTGAACATCGGTGGTCTGCAGCAGATGGTGGATGGGTTCCGGAGCATTGTGCTTGCGCTGGGAAGCAAGCCCAACGACGATCTGGCCGAAGAGTTGAAAGGGGTGGTGAAGGAACTCTATGTGGTAGGAGATGCGAAGCAAGTGGGTCGAATCGTGGATGCCACTGCCCAAGCGGCAGATGTAGCGCTGCGAATTTGATCGACCGGGAAGGGGTTGGTCGAGAGATGACCTTCCGCCGGCGCTTGATACCATTTGATCGCCAAAGCCGATACTTTGGGGTCTTGCCTGCGAACTACAGCTAGGGTATCATTATGGCAACCACTCTCCCACTAGTATCACCACTCGCTTCTTGAGACAGGTCATTGGCGAGTGGTCGTGCGGAGCCTCTATCCAACCTCTCAGACCTGGAAGGAGTTGGGCGGCCGATGGTCGGTAAACCACAAGTGAAAGTCGGCTTTGCTGCACCCCTCGCCAGCGATCAAGCCATCGCCAGCGTCGGCGCGCCAATGCGTCAGTGTGCTGCACTGGCCGTCACCCAGGCCAACGAACGGCGGGACCTCCCCTTTGCCCTGATCCCACAAGCCGAAGACGATTGCGCCGATCCAGTGACAACTCAAGCGGCAGCCCATCGGTTGGCTGCCAACCCCGCCGTGATTGGTGTCGTTGGACACAAAAACAGCGGGGCCGCGGCCGTCGCTGCCCCCATCTACAACGCCGCCAGTCTGACAAAGATCACGCCATCCTCGCCCAACTCTCAATTGAGTCAGCAAGGCTGTCGCACGTTTTCCGTCTATGCGCCCATGCCGTGGGTGAGATTGCAATCAATCAGTTTGCTCAAGAAGCCAATCGAGTATCGACGCACATCTAGCCATCGCAGGGAGGAACTTGACAATGCTTAGCTATCGGGAGCTATACGGCAAGGGCATGGAGCGCATCCGCGAGGTCGGCGCTCTGGACCTTTTGGATCTAGGCGCTGAGACTCAATCGCAAAACCGATTGAACCGCGAATACATAGAAAGCCTGACCCTTGAAATGCGGTTCATGGACTCAGACTTCGCCAGCACCAAGACGACGCTGTTTGGCCACGAGGTGTCATACCCCATCCAATGTGCCGCTTTCTGCGAAGGCCGGCTCTTGAACCGCGTTGCCCAGTACTGGCAAGCGCCCTACCTGCAAGAGATCGCCGAGGGCGTCGCAGAGGCCGGAACCTGGCTCTGGGTGGGGCATGTTGAGAACCAGCAGTTGCAGCGCATGATCAACACCGGTGCCCCTGTAGTACGCATTGTAAAGCCCTTCACCAGTGAGGACCGGGATGAGAACTCCGAGATCATCTACCTACTGAAGGAGGCCGAAGATCGCGGCTGCGTTGCTGTAGGCATGGATATTGACATCTTCTACGGCGAGAAGACCGGAGATGAGTACCCGTTTCGCTATCCGTTTGGGCCGAAGAGCATGGAAGAGATGCGCCGTTTCGTGGAGGCGACTAACCTGCCGTTCATCGTCAAGGGCGTGCTCAGCGTGAGTGATGCGCTCAAGTGCCAGGAGATCGGCGCCCAGGGCATCGTCGTTTCGCATCACGGTGGGGAAGCTATCGACTATGCGGTGCCGATCCTGAGAGTGCTTCCTCACATTCGGGAGGCTCTCCCCGACATGACCATTTTCGTGGATACTGGGTTCCAGCGGGGTACCGACGTCCTCAAGGCACTGGCTTTAGGCGCCGATTGTGTTTGCGTCCTGACCATCTTGATGATCGCCTATGCTGGGTACGGGCGTCGCGGGGTGACCGACATGCTGCAGGTTCTAGCCGATGAGCTGATGCGCAACATGTCCATCTGTGGGCGTAGGAGCATTGAAGATATTGACCCCAGCATCATCTGGTACCCGTACCCTGATCGCCGTCGGGGCGAATGAAGCGCCGGTTATGATCATCGGCGCACCTCACGAGATACGGACGGTAACGTGTATCGCCGGCAGGGCCGCCGCCACATCGGCAGTGCCCAGGCTGAAAAGAGCAATGATTTCATCGTTGCCCAGTATCGTTTGGTGCCCGTACCCTGACCATCGCCGGGGAGAACAAGTTGGAGCCATTTCCCACGCGGCGCGGATGTAGCGCTGCTGCACGTTTGATAAGGGGGATTGTGCCACCAAGAAGAGGATTTTGAATACGCAAGTGATACAAGGGCTTTCACAAGGAGTGGCATGTATGAAATCGATGGCAAAGACGCCTAGCCTAATGCCTGGATCTGGAATCCGAGAGATTGTTAACATCGCCGTGGGTATGCCGGACGTGATCCGGCTGGAAGTCGGTGAGCCGAACTTTCCGACGCCACAGCATATCGTGGAAGGTGCGTTCCGCGGGGCCGAGGCCGGCTTCACGAAATACACTCAGAGCTCCGGCCTGCTATCTTTGCGAGAACTGCTAGCAGACAAGGTCTGTCGAGTCAACGGCTACCGGACAACAGCACACAACATTAACGTGGGCGTGGGGGGGGTCGGAGTAATCCTAGCCGCCATTACGGCCGTCGTCGAGCCAGGCGAGGAGGTGCTGGTACCGGATCCTGCCTGGCCAAACGCGGAAATGATCGCCCTGTTGCGCGGTGCCATACCAGTGCGCTACCCGCTGCTCATGAAGAACAATTTCGTGCCGCGTGTAGAGGATCTCGAGCGGCTAGTCACAAGACGCACCAAAATGCTCATCATCAATAGCCCAGGCAACCCGACTGGTGCGGTCTTCCCGCGTGAGACTATCGAAGCTCTGGTCGCATTCGCCCAGAAGTACGATCTCTATCTTCTGGCCGACGAGGTGTACGACCAACTCATCTTCGAGGGTGAGCATGTCAGCCCTGCTATCTACGATCCAGAGCGAACCCTCAGCGTTTACAGTTTCTCCAAGACGTATGCAATGACTGGCTGGCGTGTCGGCTATATCGTGACGAACCAGGAGCTAGCCAGATTGATCACGAAGCTTCAGGAGCCGCTCATCTCGTGTGTCTCTTCAGTAAGCCAAAAGGCGGCCGAGGCGGCATTGACGGGTTCGCAGGATTGTATTGTCGCTATGCGTGATTCATACCAGGCCCGCCGCGACGCAGTCGTGGATCTGATCAAGACGCGCGGTTACTATATATACACTCCACACGGGGCGTTCTATATCCTGGTTGACATCAGTCGTTCTGGACTGGATTCGCGCTCGTTCGCACTGGCGTTACTGGAGGAGAAAGAGGTTGCGGTTGCGCCCGGTACGGCTTTCGGAGGTGCCGGATGCCACCTCGTTCGGGTTTCAATGGCGACCGAGAAGGACCTACTCATCGAAGGCGTTAACCGTCTATGCGACTACGTAGAGATTCTGGCGGAGAGAAAGAACATGAAAGAGGAGAGCTATGCTGGTTGAGCATATCGACGACCTTCAAATGCAGCCGGCCTCGCACTCCGAGGGTGAGTCGCCTATCCTTTTTGGGGCGGCCTTTGTGGGCGAGCAGTTCATGGGCCGGTGGGGTCATGTAGAATACGTGACAGTTCCGCCAAGCAGCGCCATACCCATCCACGAACATCAGCAAGAGGAAGAGGTGTACTTCATCTTCGGTGGAACGGGCATCCTGACTGTCGATGGAAGCGAGCATCGGGTTGGGCCGGGCGTTCTTACCGCCTGTCCGGCCGGCGGCGCACACGGCCTCAGAAACGATGGGACTGAGGAGATCAGGCTAATTGTGGTCGCCAGCCCCGTAAACGACTGAAGGAGGTGAGAATCGCAGACAGTTGAGTGGCAGCAAATAGATCGTTGGGGCATTTACGCAATGGACAAAAGTGTGGGACCGGGCCGGAAATAGCCAAGTCACACGCTCTGAGGAAAACACATCCATGGAGGAGAGTCATGAGTAACAGTGCGCATCGAGTGAGTAGACGGCGGTTCCTGGAGAAAGCAGGGATCGCTATCGGCACAGTGGCAGCAACAGGAGCGCTCGTGAGCTGTACCGAAGGGCAGTCAACGACGCCATCTCAGCCGGCGGCGGGCCCTGCAGCAGCGCCTGCTGCTCAGGAGTCAGCCAGCCCTTGGGCCATGGGTAATCTGGTCGAAGAGATCAGGAAGCGTGGCAAGATAGTCGTCGGAACCACAATGCGGTACCCGCCCCAGGCGTACCGTGATCCCAAGACGAATGAGCCGGCTGGGTACGACATCGAGACAGGCAAGCTCTTGGCCCAGGATTTGGAAGTGGAAGTTGAGTGGGCAGATGTGGAGTGGGATGCCTTATTGCCAGGTTTGGTTTCTGGCAAGTACGATCTCTTAATTAATGGCATCGCCAACAAGCCATCACGCGCTCTGTCCATGCAGTTCACCCGCGGCTACGTTCCCTACGATCAGGTGCTTCTGGTCCAAGCCGATGCACCGGACGCCCCTTGGCAAGACTGGAACGCGCAGGGAAGGAAGATAACCGCACAGGAGGGCGCGACGGCTGAATTTCGCTCCCGCGAGGCGTTCCCCAACTCTGAGATAGTCCCCTTGAAGGTCCCAGAGGTGATGATGGAGGTATCTGCTGGACGTGCCGATGCCTGCCTCATTGAGGCGTACCTCGCCTTGCCCTTCGCGGCCAACTATCCAACGACGAAGGTACTGCGGGACCCGTCGACGGGCGAACCACAGAGAGTTGCGCGCGAGTGGGGCTGCTTCCCCGTGCGCCCGGGTGAGCACGCCTTTATGCACTATCTGGACAACTGGCTGGCCTGGTACTGGGAGCGCGGCACGTTGCCTTCACTCTATGACAAGATCGTCGGCCCTACGTTGCGGGGTGAAGTTACCTGGCAGTGAGCCGCATAGACGCTAGGTGTAACTCTAGAATCCTGCTGAATGTGGACTTGCCTTTTCAACCTCTAAGGGTTTGGCAAAGGTAAGTCCACATTCAAGGCTGGGTTTCAAGCAAAGGAGTGCCATGTCCGAGGAAATTCTTCGCATAGAAAACCTTCACAAATCCTTTGGAGATCTCAATGTCTTGCGAGGAGTTGACCTTGTCGTGGAAAAAGGTGAGGTAGTTGTCATCATCGGGCGCAGTGGTTCTGGTAAGAGCACCTTTCTCCGCTGTGTCAACCTCATCGAGACTCCCAATGGCGGTTACATGCAGTTCCAAGATCAAGACAAGGGCTTCAGCTTCGAGTTCGATTTCACCAATCAACAGAAAGTGCGCGCGTCCGAGATACAACAGTTGCGAACCCACATTGGAATGGTGTTTCAGCACTTCAATCTCTGGCCGCATCGGACCGCGCTGGGCAATGTAACGCTGGCATTGGAAAAGGTGTTGGAAATGCCTTCTAAGGAGGCTAAAGAACGGGGCATGCAGCAACTGGAGAAAGCAGGGCTCGCAGATAAAGCTAACGCCTATCCCTCCACCCTATCGGGTGGCCAGCAGCAACGTGTAGCCATTGCCCGTGCGTTGGCGCTCGGCCCAGCGCTAATGCTATTCGATGAGATCACATCGGCGTTAGATCCGGAGCTGGTTGGGAGTATCTTGGGGGAGATGGAGCAGCTTGCCGACGAGGGCATGACCATGCTTGTCGTGACCCACGAGATGGGGTTTGCCCGGCACGCTGGCGATCGCGTCGTCTTCATGAACATGGGTATCATCGTCGAAGAAGGTCCAGCGCAAGAGGTTATTACTGCTCCACAGCACCCCGAAACACAAGAGTTTCTGAGTTCCATCCTCCACTAAAGGCTCTGACTACAGTATACAAGGGGTATCAATGCCTTACCATCCTGACCTTCGAGTTGTCCTTAACAATGCAGATGCAATCATCGCTGGTGTGCAGATGACTCTGTTCATTTCCGTAATTGCAATGAGTCTGGCTCTGATCGTTGGGCTAATTGTTGCTCTACTCCGTATCTCAAAAGTGAGCGCCCTGAGTGGGCCAGCCGGCGCCTACATCCAGTTCTTTCGGGGAATCCCGCAGTACGTTTTTCTCATCTGGCTTTACTACGGCATTGCAATGCTAACCGGGGTTAACTTCCAGCCCATCCAGGCAGGCGTCATTGCCCTGACGTTGCAATATGGGGGCTATCTGGCGGAAATCTACCGCGCCGGCATCCAGGCGATCGGCAAGGGCCAGACCGAAGCAGCGATGTCGGTTGGCTTGTCGAAGCGCCAAACATACCAGTTCGTAATCCTCCCGCAGGCCTTTCGCATCATCATTCCCCCCACGGCCAATATGTTTATCGGCATGCTAAAAGATTCCTCTCTTGTCTCGGTTATCGGAGTAAACGAACTCATGCGCATGACGTTTATTAAGTCCAATCTGTATTTCCGGCCATTCGAGTTCTTCACGACTGCAGCACTGATCTATGTAATCATGACAGCCATTTTCTCCAAGTTTACAGACCGGCTAGAATTACGCTTGCAGTTCTAGGAGAACTCTGTCATGAAGCTTGATAATCAGATCGCCATCGTGACAGGCAGTGCCCAGGGCATTGGACGCGCTATTGCCATCGGGTTGGCACGCGAGGGAGCTAGCATAGTCATCGCTGATGTCCAAGCAGACCGAGCGGAAGCCACGGCTGCCGAGATCCGGATGCTTGGCCGGCCGGCCCTCGTCCTTGAAACCGATGTTGCCAACCTCGCCGATATCGCTACGATGGTGGATCGGACCGTAGACGCTTTCGGCACGATCGATATTCTGGTCAACAACGCCGGCATTGCCCTTCACACACCGTTCTTCGAGGCGACGGAGGAGGCCTGGCATCGCATCCTGGACGTGAATCTGAAATCAGCCTTCTTCTGCAGTCAGTACGCAGCCAGAGTGATGGCATCAAAGCGTGCCGGCAAGATCGTGAGCGTGTCGTCTACTTCTGGTTTCGTCGCTGGGCACGAGGAGGTGCCCTATGCGATCGCCAAGGCCGGGGTGCGGATGATGACCAGTGCACTGGCGGCCGAGTTGGCGCCGTACAACATCAACGTGAACGCTGTCGCGCCAGGACTGATCCGCACGGAGCTTACCATGCGGCTGTTCAGGAGTGAGGAAGCACTGCTGAAGCGAGCTCGAGACAAAACGCCGATGATCCGACCAGGCACGCCAGATGACCTGGTGGGCGGCGTGGTATTTCTCTGTTCGCACGATGCAGATTTTGTGACCGGCCATACGCTGGTCATTGACGGCGGCTGGCTCACTCAATGACGCGAGTGGGTATATACTATGACCGGGTGACTCCCATCGATGACTCAGAGATGACCTGGAAGGTCATTACACCTACAGGGAGATAGAATTCACATGTTTGCCACGTTTTCCATGCTGCTCAGTCCGATCAAAATCGGCTCAATGGAGGTCAAGAATCGTATCGTATTGGCGCCCATGGCGAACTACATGAGTGACGACGAGGGCGCGATGACCGCCCCCCAGATCGCCTTCCTCGAGCGGCGCGCCAGGGGTGGGACAGGCCTACTGGTCGTCGGATCGCTTTACATCCAGCACCCCATCGGCCGCTTCGGTGTAGGCCAACTGGGCATATACGACGACAAGCTGATACCCGGCTATCGCCGGATGGTTGATGCCGTCCATGCCCATGGCGCCAAGGTTGCGGCACAACTGCACCATGCCGGCCGGGCGACTACACGCGCCGCGATTCAGGGCCAGCAGCCAGTGGCACCCTCGCCCATAGTCTTGGGCGTTGGCAAGTACGTTGATCCACCACGCGAGCTATCGAAGGCAGAAATCCAACAGATCGTCCAACTGTACGCCGATGCGGCGCAGCGCTGCAAGGAGGCCGGCTTCGACGGCGTTGAGATTCACATGGCGCATGGCTACCTGCCCTGCCAGTTCATGTCACCGTTTTCCAACAAGCGTTCGGATGAGTACGGAGGCGATGTGTACGGCCGGACACGTTTTCCGCGGGAGGTCATCCAGGCCGTCAAGTCCGCAGTGGGCGAAGACATACCGGTGTGGTGTCGGATCATCGGCGATGAGTTGCAGGGCGACGCCGGGCTGCAGCTTGAGGACATGAAGGTGATTGCCAGGCTGCTCGTCGAAGCCGGTGCCCAGGCGCTGAGCGTATCACGTGGCATCGCGCCCTATTTCTATACCGTGATGAACTACCACTTTGACCAGGGCTGTATGGTTAACCTGGCCGGGGCAATCAAGGGCGTGGTAGACGTGCCGGTGTTCACCGCCGGACGGATCACTGAGCCAGCTTTCGCCGAGGGCGTGTTGCGAGAGGGTCGCGCCGACATGATCAACCTGGGGCGGGCACTGATCTGCGACCCCGACTGGGCGAACAAGGCAGCAGCGGGTGCTCCAGAGGATATACGTCCGTGCTTAGGCTGTAACGTCGGTTGCCACGATCCAAAGCGGAAAGTGCGCCACACGCTGTGCCTCTCCAATGCTGAATGCGGGCGCGAGGGACACTTCGATGTTGTTCCGACTGCGTCGCCGAAGAAGGTGCTGGTGATAGGCGGCGGTCCGGCGGGGCTGGAGGCGGCGCGGGTGGCACAGCAGCGAGGCCACCAAGTCACGCTGGTGGAGAAGAACACCTATTTGGGTGGTCAGTTCCACCTGGGTGCCGTGCCAGCGGACAAGAATGGGATGGACCGGCTAATTGACTGGTGGGCCCGCCAAGCGGAGAAGGTGGGGGTCCGGATCGAGTTGGGCAAGCAGGTCACGGCTGAGGACGTGCGGCTGGCTGCGCCGGATGTGGTGGTGCTGGCAACCGGCGGCAAGCTGGTGGTGCCGCCGATTCCGGGGATCGGCCGGGCATTTGTGGTGACAGCGCACGAGGTGTTGGCCGGCACAGCCAGCGTCGGCGAGAATGTGGTCGTGCTCGGCGGAGGTCAGACTGGAGCGGAAACGGCAGAGTGGCTGGCGCTGAAGGGCAAGAAGGTGACGGTGGTCGAGATGTTGGAAGACATCGCGATGAACGTACCGCCGGATGCGCAGTTCTTCATCAAGCAGAGTCTTGCAGAGTTGGGCGTACGGGTGCTGACCTCGACGCTCATCAAAGAGATCGGCGAGAACCACGTGACGCTGACGCGCAATGGGGATGGCAATGGACTAATGTGGTCGGCAACGTTAGAGAATGTGGATACGGTAGTGCTGGCAGCAGGCATCCAGCCGGAGCGGACTCTGGCCGAGGAGATTGTGGGACTGGTTCCGGAGGTACACGTGATCGGGGACGCATCGACGCCGGGCAATGCACTAGATGCAGTACACCAGGCAGCCAGCGTGGCCCGCGAAATCTAGATTGAACTGTGATATAGTGTCGTGACGGGAGGTGATGGGATTTGCGAGCGTCAGGGTAGGGGTATCCACTGAAATGACATGATCACGCGACTTGGCCAGCCTGTTGCATACTCATAAGGAAGGAGAACAGCCATGACGAACTCAAATCGAACCTATGGACGTCGAGAATTCTTGCGCGGCGCTAGCGTGGGCGCGCTAGGCGTTGTCGCAGTTGGGTGCACGCTAGGTGCGGTGCAAGAGTCGCCGACGATCGTTGCGCCGACGGAAGGGCCAGTGGCAGAAGTGGCACCAACGACTGCGGCAGCTCCACCGACCGGGCCCAAGGCGGCGCCGCCGGCCCAGGCCGTTGAACCCCGAATCGATCGAGTACTCAAGAATGGGGTGTTGCGCGTTGGCGTAGACTTGACCTTCCCACCACTACAGTTCCGTGATGCCAGTACTAACGAGCCCAAGGGCCTCATGCCGGAAATCGATGAACTGATGGCCCAGGACCTGGGTGTTAGACTGGAGTATGTTGAGATGCCCTTCGGCGAGTTAATCGCCGGCCTGTTGGCCGACAAGTTCGACTGGATCGGCATCGCCTTCACATCCACACCGGCACGGGCTCAGCAGGTGCTCTTTATCGACGAACCGGCGTTCTTTGAGGACTCGGTGTTGCTCCTCAGAAAGGGCTTCAAGTTCGATAAGCTGAGCGATCTTGACGACCCTGGTGTTACCTTTACCAACCTGGCTGGCTCGGCCCAAGATGCCTCGGCCCGCCTGATGTTTCCCAACGCCACCTTCAAGCCGCTTGGCTTTCCAGAGACGTTGTTGGAAGTGGCGGCGGGTCGTTCTGACGCTTGCTTGATCGCCATTTGGAATGCGGCCGAATTCCTCGACAAGAACCCTGGCTCGGTGGAGATCTGGAAGGGGGGAGCGCTCTTTTCAGATGTGAACACTTTCTACGTACCCCTGGGCGATTACAAGACCAAGGAATGGATGGGAACCTGGTTCCGCTACTATCAGGCGCACCACTGGGTCCAGAACCGGTTCGACTTCTGGATGAGTGAGCTACCGGGAATCAGTGCTATAGAGGAGGCATTCGGCCGCTAGTACTCCATCAACCTGATTCTGATAGGCAATTGTGCGCTTGATAGCCCTGTTGAGCATATCAAAACCGCCGTGGTGGAGTACTAGCCCACAACCTGGTAGAAAGAGGGGGAGCGCGTTCGGCGGTGTCAACGTAACGTAATGCGTGATGCGCGAAAGGTAAAGGGGCCATTCTCACGCATCACGCATTACGCAGGGAGTTCCGCAGGGAGGCAATCTGTGCAGTTCGACTGGAACATCATTGTGGTCAACTGGCCGAATTTTGTCCGCGGTGCGTTGGTCACCTATTACGTGGCAACCCTATCTATGGTGGTGGCCCTGGGGCTGGGTCTGGTGTTGGCCCTGCTGAGAGCCTCTTCGACCCCAATCCTTCGGGCCCCGGCTCGCATCTATCTCGAGTTCTTCCGCACAATCCCGTTGTACGTTTTCCTGCTGTGGGCGTATTATGGTCTTAAGATAGCGTTGAATATTGGCCTGCCGGCAATACCAACGGCAGTGCTAGCGCTAGGGCTGATCACGGCCGCTTACATGTCAGAAATCTATCGTTCCGGATTGCTGGCCATGGACCGAGGACAGTACGAAGCAGGGCTGTCCGTCGGTCTGACCCGTGCCCAGGTCTTTACCTGGATCATTCTACCCCAGATGTTGCGGATTATTCTGCCGGCAACAGTCAATCAATTTGTCGGCGTTCTCAAGGGAGCAACTCTCGTAGGGATTATTGGTGTATTTGACCTGATGTACTTCGCTCGTAACGCGACGGCGCTGACATTCAAACCATTCGAATTCTACTCAGTCGCCGGCGCTATCTTGATTGCCAGCACACTGGTCTTTGCTGCGTTGGCGAGCCTAATCGACTCTCGCTATCAGTGGTGACCTACGTAGCAGAAAGCGCGATATCACGCTATGGACTTCAAATTCAACCTTATCTGGCAGGCTCGGGGGCCGCTGCTTCAGGGCACCTTGATCACTCTGGAAGTTGCTCTACTGTCATTGATTGTCTCGTTGCTGATCGGGTTGCTAATCGCGCTGTTGCGCATGTCTCAGCTCAAAGTGGTCAATGCGCCTGCTTTTTTGTATACTCAGTTCTTTAGAGGTACGGCCCTCTATGTGCTAGTCCTGTGGATGTTCTTTGCGTTGCCCATCGCCACTGGTATTACTCTTCCGCCATTTGAGACCGCTGTCCTCGCCCTCGGACTACTAAATAGCGCCTATATGTCCGAAATCTACCGCGGCGCCCTTAGGGCAGTAGGCATCGGGCAGTACGAAGCGGCGCGCGCAGCCGCCCTCACTGAGACCCAGATCTTTACTTTCATTGTCCTACCTCAAGCCTTGCGCGTATTCATTCCGTCCGCGGCTAACTTATTTGTTGATATGCTCAAAGATGCGGCAATTATCGGTGTAGTGGGTGTTTTTGACTTGATGAGAACAGCGGATCGTCTGACCAAGTTCTACTTCCGTCCGTTCGAATTCTATACTGCTGCGGCGTTCATCTACTTTGTACTAGTGTTCCTCTTCTCGCGGATCGTAGCCGTCGTGGAACGACACTTTTCACGTCACGTGCAGTAAGGAAGTGCTTCATGAGACTGTCAGGCAAAGTGGCCGTCGTTACAGGTGGCGGTTCAGGAATCGGCAGAGGGACAGCTCTGCGGTTGGCGGAAGCTGGCGCTGATATCGTCATTGCCGACATTGACGAGACGGCCGCCCGCGAAACGGCAATGCAGATTGAAGTCTTGGACCGCCAGGCCCTTGTGGTCCGTGCTAACGTCAGCCAGAAGGACGATGTGAAAGCGATGGTCGCTCAGGCGCGAGACTTGGGACGCATTGACGTCCTGGTTAACAACGCCGGCGTGGAGCACATTACGCCACTGTTTGAAGTAAGTGAAGCCGAGTGGGACCGCATCCTGGCAATCAACCTCAAGGGCGTGTTTCTGTGCTGTCAGGCAGTTGCGAGGGAAATGGTTCGGGATCAACGCGGAGGAAAGATTGTCAATATCGGATCGGTGGCAGGTGTGACGCCGCCGAGGTGCGAGCCGCATTACAGTGCGTCCAAGGCCGGCGTCCATGCGCTCACAAAGCAGTTAGCATTGGACTTGGCGCCCTATCGGATCAACGTAAACGCAGTCGCACCGGGCGTGATCCGCAATGGGCTCAGCACACGCCACTCGCTAGCGGACGCTGAGAGGGCCGAAAAGCTGCGGCAGAATATCCCGTGGGGCCGAATTGGAACACCACGCGATATTGGCAATGCCGTTGTCTTTCTTGCTTCCGACGATGCAGAGTACATCACGGGTGTCGTGCTAACAGTGGACGGCGGTTTCTTACTGGTGTCGTCGTAGGTCAGTAAGGATGGATCTAGGGCTAATGAACAAAGTTGCTTTGGTCACTGGTGCATCCAGAGGTATCGGCCGGGCGGTTGCCCTGGGCCTGGCGGCTGAAGGGGTGCGGGTGGCTGTCAATTTCGTCCGCCGCCGTGCTGCGGCGGATGAGGTCGTGGCAGCGATCCAGCAGGCTGGAGGGCAGACCACCGCCGTACAAGCTAATGTCTCGCAGCAAAGCCAGGTAAAGGCGATGGTACAGCAGGTGGTTGCGGAACTAGGTCCGATCGACATCCTGGTCAACAATGGCGCCATCTACGAAACTCTGCCGCTCGATCAAGTAACTGTAGCACAGTGGGACCGGATGATGGCTGTGAACCTGAGAGGTCCGTTCATTTGCGCTCAAGCTGTGATGCCAATGCTGAAAGAGCGCGGCTGGGGTCGTATTATTAACATTGCGTCTAACGCGGGCAAGAGCGGAAGTCAATGGGAGGCCCATTATGCTGCGTCGAAGGCCGGCCTCATCAACCTCACACGCTCCCTGGCGAAGCACCTGGCACCGTATGGCGTCACCATAAACTGTGTTGCGCCTGGCTCAACCGACACCGAAATGTTTGCGACCTCACTTGAACTAATCGGCGACGGCATCAAGATGGCACCTCTGGGCAGAATTGCAACACCCGAAGAAGTAGCGAGTGTTGCTGTATTCCTTGCGTCTGAGCCGGCGGGTTTTATTACTGGCGAAACTATCAACGTCAATGGTGGAGCTCTTATGGACTGAGGTAAGGAGGAAATCGATATGAAGCTGGTAGGTAAGGTGGCGCTCATCACGGGGGCCGGCTCAGGTATCGGTCGGACAACGGCCATTCTCTTCGCCCAGAAAGGGGCTAAGGTGGTTATCGCTGACATCGTTGAACGTGCAGGTGAGGAGACAGCCGCACAGATCAGTGACGCTGGCGGCGAGGCAGTATTCGTCCAGGCCGATGTGACCAAGGCCGCAGATGTCGAGGCTATGGTGCGGGTAGCGGTTGAAACCTATGGCCGGCTTGATATCCTGTTCAACAACGCCGGTGTGACTTTGCCGGCCAACGTGACCGACACAACCGAGGATATTTGGAATCGGAGCATTAACGTCAATCTGAAAGGCGTTATGCTCGGCTGCAAATATGCGATCCCGGAGATGATCAAGAACGGCGGCGGATTCATTATCAATACTGCTTCCATGTTAGGCCTGGTTGCGTCACTGAGGCAGGCACCGTACTGTGCCGCGAAGGGCGGTGTGGTAATGTTGACGAAGCAGATGGCGGTGGACTATGCTCGTGACAACATCCGGGTGAACTGTATTTGCCCGAGTGAAGTGGATACGCCCATGCATCGCAAATTCATCGCCGAATCACCCGACCCGGAGGCAACGCGACGGCAACTGTTGGAGCGTATTCCTCTCAGACGGGTCGCGCGCCCCGAGGAGATCGCGGCCGTGGTTCTCTTTCTGGCGAGTGACGATTCTTCGTACATCACGGGGGTAGCACTGCCCGTCGATGGTGGGCTGACCGCCTTGTAGCGATGTGAGGAGGTATTGATGAGGCTGGCTAGTAAGGTAGCGCTCATCACGGGGGCCGGATCGGGCCTTGGCCGGGCGTCAGCGGTTCTCTTTGCGCGAGAGGGCGCTAAAGTCGTCGCTGCCGACATCGTCGTCGAGGGCGGACGGGGAACCGTGCATACCATCCGGGAGCAGGGCGGCGACGCCGTCTTTGTTCAGGTGGACGTCTCCAAAGCCCTAGATGTCGAACGTATGGTTCAGGTGGCGGTCAGGACGTACGGCCAACTGGACATTCTCTTCAACAACGCTGGCGTAGATCATCCCAAAGCACGCTCCGTAACCGAGACAACGGAGGATCTCTGGGACTATACCATCAATGTGAATCTCAAAGGCGTGTTCCTGGGCTGCAAACACGCGATCCCAGAGATGATCAAAAACGGCGGAGGCGTCATCATCAATACCGCGTCGGTGGCGGGGCTGGTCGGCACTCCTCTTGAAGCAGCATACTGCGCCTCAAAAGGTGGAGTGGTACTATTGACTAAGCAGATGGCCATTGACTACGCTCATCAGGGTATCCGAGTTAACTGCATTTGCCCTGGCGTAATGGTTGAGGCGGTGCGTGACCGACGGGTGCGGATGGACGAAGCCGCTCGACGCCAGCGCGCTACCCTGGTCGAGCGCCACCTGCTGGGCCGGCTGGCCGAATTTGAAGAGGTAGCGTATGCCGCACTATACCTAGCTTCCGACGAATCCTCCTTCGTCACCGGTACTACGCTGGTGGTCGACGGGGGCTTCACAGCACAGTAGAAGAACTGGGTCCACTTTTGCGTATGGTTCATAGCGCCCCATTTTAGGGCCACTGAATCTGCACTATAAGAATGCCTAGCAGTTTGTCGGAGAGAAAACTCTGATGGCTTTGCTGTCGACAAGAAGACACCAGTTGAAGGCCAGGCACACTAGACACCACTCTCCAGCCGCGGCCGCCAGGCCCCGCAGCGAGAACTGGCGGAAGCCCAACACTTCCTTGATGATGCCAATCACCGGTTCCACCGTCGACTCGCGCGCCCCGTAAATCGCTTCGCTAATCTCCGTTCGAGGTTTGCAGGGGGCGCATGCAAAGGTTTGGGGGGATAAGTGACAAGACACCGGGAATGTGGCAACCATGTGATAGACCAATCAACGTATCAAAAGGAGAGACCCCAACCCGATGTCCTGTTTGACCAACAGTATAGCACAAAGCGATCCTACTTTGCAAGAGTTGATCGAAAGGGTGAAGAGTGCTTACTCCTTGGCCTTGCCGGTCTTGTCCGCGCTCCATCCAATTGGGGCGAGCCGTGGTGGTCAAAGTGGCCGAGGAGTCTTGAACGAGCGCGGGCAAGCGCCGGGCGCAGGGGTGCCGTGTCCAAGATATAGCGCGAAGCTGGAAAGCAAAGGGTTGAAGCCGCGCGAGGTGCTTACCATTCGCGAAGACCTGTTCGCCGTGAGCGAAAGCTACTGGCTGGGGCTCTTTAGACCACCTTTCGCCGACGGTATCAATGGCGTCACCGCTGAGAAGCGGTGCGGCAACAGCGAGTAGCTGCCTGGGCTGAGGCTGTATTGAATTGCTAACGTGCGACTTTTGCCCTAATGCCCCCGTTGGTTGCCCCAGACTAAACTCCTACTGCGGGGCGCTGATCGCGTGCATGATAAACGGCACCCATTCACTGTTCCCGTCCTCCATCGAGGTCTTCCGGTAGGTGAAGCCGCGAAACAGGACCAGCACGCACTGGGCCACCGCCGGCACGTTCATACTCCGAAAAACGCCCTGCTGAATACCCTCGTCGAGGATGTTGTCGATGATGCCTTTGATTTCCTGTTCCACCCAGTCGATCTCATCGCCGAGGAAAGGCTCGTACAGGCGCTGGTCATCGGCCAGAACCTGGCCCAGGAACGGGTTCTCGTCGAAGTACTGGGTGGACATGTCAAACAGAATGTGCAGCTTCTCCTGAGGATCGCCGACCTGCTTGATCTGCGCCAGACAGGATTTCCGGAACATCAGCGCCTCGTGTACGACTAGATCAGCCAGGATCTGCTCCTTGCTGCTGAACACTTCGTAGATGGTCCGCTTGGAAACGCCGGCAGCCGTTGCGATCTCATCCACCGTCGTCTTCTTGAACCCGAAGCGACCGAACAACTCCTTGGCTGCCGCCAGGATCTTTGTCTTCTTGGCTCCGTCCTGGCCGGCTGGCTCACTGGTCATCGCCTACAATCCCATCGTTTTTACGATGATGTTCTTCTGAATCTGGGTCGTACCGCCGCCGATGCACAGCACCAGGACTTCCCGCAGGTGTCGCTGCATATCGAAATGCAGGTTGGCGCCATCCCGACCCAGCAGGTCGATGCCCCGCAGCGCAATCTTGCGCGCCGTCTCGGTGGCGAAGTACTTGGCCATGGAGGTCTTTTTGACACACTCCAGTCCATGGCAAGCCATGGACGCGGCATGGTGCGCCAATCGCCTGGCGGCCTCCGGCTCGGTGGCCATCTCCACCAGCGTGTGCTGAATGGCCTGGTGGCGACCCCGCGGCCGGCCCGACTGAAAGCGAGCTTTGGCGTACGCGTCCGCATCGTCCAGAGCGGCCTGCCCGATCCCTAGCGCGCACGCCGCCAGCGCCAGCCTTTCGCTGTTCAGCAACTGCACCATCTGATACCAACCCTGGTTCAGGCCGGCCTCGCCCCCCCAGAATGTCACTGGGGCGAACCCTGACGTTGTCGTAGTGGACAGCGCAGGTGTTTGAGCCGTGGTAGCCCAGCTTCTTCAGCAGGCTGACACTGTAGCCTGGCGTGCTGGTATCCACCAGAAACGCCGTGATGCCCTGGTACTTGTCGGGCGCGGTGCGGGCTATAGTGACAACGATGTCGCTGATGCCGGCGCCGGTGATGAACATCTTGCTCCCAGAAATCCACCAGTAGTTCCCGTCTTTCAGGACGGCCCTGGTAGTGATGCTGGCGGCATCCGAGCCGGCGCTGGGCTCCGTCAACGCGAAACTGAGCTTCAGCCGGCCTTTTGCCAGCACGGGCAGGAACCGCTCCTTCTGCTCCTGGCTGCCACTCTGGCTGATAAAGTCGTTCCCATACAACGTGATGTTGCTGATGACCCACGCTAAGACCGGCAGCCGCTTCGAGATCTCCTCGTAGACCGGCATGATGTCGATGGCGCTGCCACCCATCCCGCCGTATTCGACGAGGATGTTGATCGCAAAGAGGCCCGTGCCACCAACAAGCGGCTCTCCCCACCTCTCGTTTAAAGCATGCTTCCAGCAAGGCCCCTTCACTCCACGGGCGCACTAACGAGTTATCAGGAAGCCCTCGCTTTTGGGCCAACTTACCCCGTTTTGGCCCAGTCCGCGACAACTCGTTAGTGCACTCTCGCTCCACGGGCATTACTCCGCTTCTTTACTACTATGGGCTCTCCGACCCCCGTGCGGGACCCCTTGGCGGTTATGTCTTCCCACCACAAGTTGCTGGTTCCCCCAGCTCCCCGCCGGGCCTCCCAGGCCTGTCCGGAGCCTGCCGAAGGATTCCTCGACTGCTCTTTCAGCCCACGCCGTCCCCTCACACCCCGGAGAGCCAGCGGTTGCTCATTCCCGTTTCTTCACCGCCGGTCCTGGCTTCACCACTTTCGGGAGGCTGGCCGCTCTCACTTGTCTATCGAAGCCATACCGGGTTCGCTTGCGCTACGGCTCACGCCTTTGTCCTTCGAGGCTTCGCCCGGGCAGATTACTCCGCCCTGCGCTCGTCAGACTACTACCCGATCAAGGTGATTTTGATATGCTCAACAGGGCCATCAAGGGCTAGATTGC
>CAZXNP010000002.1:0-23260 GCA_964642035.1 uncultured Anaerolineales bacterium
GCCGCCACGCGCCCGCGCGCCTCGGCGCCTGCGCCGCGCCCCGCCCGCCGGTGGCGGCGTTGGGGGAGGCGTCGGCCGGGGCTGACGGACGCGTCGACATCAACTCGGCCACGGCAGCCCAGCTGGAGGCGCTGCCGGGAATAGGGCCGGCCCTGGCGGGGCGCATTGTGGCCCGCCGGGAGGAGCACGGGCCCTTCAGCCGGCCGGAGGACCTGCTCGAAGTGCCAGGCATCGGCAGCCGTACCCTCGCACGCCTCGCGGACATGATTCGGGTGCGATAGGCGCCCTTGCGATAGCCGAGGGTGGCCCGGTACAATCCGAACGGATGTCCGCCTTCGTCCCTGGGTCTGGCCCGAGCCGCGAGCTCATGGCCCGACTCAAGCGTCTGGGAGTGACCCTGGGCCGCCCCGAGGCCTCGGCTTCCGGGCCCCCGCGGCCCAGGGTTGGAATGACGCTGGCGGAAGCGGTTCCCGGGCGCCTCGAGGACCATGCTGCCGGGTGCTGCTACGTGGCTGATGTCCGCCGGGCCGCAGCCGACGAGCATGCCGGTGAGGTCCTGGGCGAGGCCCAGGCGGTGCGGCGATCCGACGTGGATGTCTTGGCCGGCGATGGCCCGGGGGCTGAGTTCGACCTGGGGAGGGCTGCCTATCTTGACACGGAGACAACGGGCCTTGCCGGCGGGACCGGCACCTACGCCTTCTTGATCGGCGTTGGTCGCTTCGTGGGCGACAGCTTCGTCGTGCGGCAGTTCTTCATGCGGGACCCGGCGGACGAGGCGGGGCAGCTCGAGGCCGTCGCCTCTTGGCTAGAAGGTTCGTCTGGCTTGGTGACCTTCAACGGCCGCGCCTTCGATGTACCTCTCTTGACAATGCGCTTCGGGCTCCATCAGCGGCCAACTGGCCTGCACGACATGCCCCACCTGGATCTGCTGCCCGTGGCGCGCCGCCTGTGGCGTCGGCGCCTGGTCGGCTGTGGCCTCGCGAACTTGGAGCGCGAGGTCCTGGGCCTGGACCGGGTGGAGGACGTGCCGGGGTGGCTGGTGCCGGAGCGGTACTTTCGCTTCCAACAGAGTGGAGATGCCCGGCCGCTAGTGGGGGTTTTCGAACACAACGCCATCGACGTCCTGTCGATGGTCAGCCTGGCGATCCGCATGGCCCGCTCGGTTCAGACTCCGGAGGCGCAAGTGGAGCACGCTCTGGACTGGATGAGCCTGGCCCGCATCTACCAGACCCGGGGCTGGCCCGAGCGGTCAATGGCGGCGTGGGAGGAGGCCCTGGTCCGGCCGGCGACGCCCCAGCTGGCCCAGGAGGCCAGGTGGGCCCTGTCCATGACGGCGAAACGCCTCGGCCTTTGGGACCGGGCCGTGGCGGAGTGGAAGGCCATGGTGGCCTCGGGGGTGCCCCATCGGCTGGGGCCCCACGTTGAGATGGCCAAGTATCTCGAGCACAGGTGCGGCGACTTTGCGGCGGCCTTGGAGTACGCGGCCGCGGCCCGGCGTCTGGTAGCCGATGGGGCCTTGGAACGGCACCGGCGGCGGATTGCTCTGGCCGAGCTGGACCACCGGATCCGTCGCCTCGAGAGGCGCCGGACTCGCCAGGTCGCTGCCCATGGAGCCAAGAAGAGGCCCCGCCGGCGGAGCCGACGGGGCCAAATCGAATGACGGGGCCGATCGTCCCCGGTCAAGACCCGCGGCTTGTCACTCCCCGGTGTGTGACCAGGGGAGGTAGATGCGGCTCTTGGGCCCGGCGGGGGTGGCCGTCGCCCCGGGGGTCGGTGACGGACCGGGGGTCGGCGGCACATATTCCCGCTCCTTCGCCACGCCGTGGAACTCGAAGGCGTGGTTCGGGAACACCTGGTCGATCTGGGTGTTGCCCAGACGCTTGGCCAGGATCTCGCCCAAGACGTCCCGGTACTCCGTGGTGCCCGCTAGATCGCCGCGGTACAGGTCCTCGTCCCGGAGCCCCGGCCACGGGTTCGTGTACACCTTTCCGCCGTTGATGCCGGCGCCGAAGAGGAACATGAGGTTCCCGTGTCCGTGGTCGGTGCCGTTGCCGCCGTTCTCGGTGGCGCGGCGGCCGAACTCGCTCATGGTCACAATAGTGACTCGGGGTTCGGCGCTGCCAATGAAGTTGGGCTGCAGATCCGTCATGAAGGCGGTGATGCCGTTCGACAGCCAGTCAGCCAGCTGCGCCATGCGGCCCGCGGTGGGGGTGCCCGGCGTCACTTGGCCGGCGTGGGTGTCCCAGCCGCCTATGTCGACGCACGCGACCTCGAGACCCACATCGGCCTTGATCAGCTGGGCGATCTGTTTGAGGCCGCGGCTGAAGCCGTTGTCGCCGTAGCGGGCCCCGTGCTCCGGGGTGTACGCGTCGCCCCCGAGACTGGTCTGGAGGAGCTCGAGGGCCGCAAAGGTGGCCTGACCCTCGCCGTCGAGCCAACCCTCACCCCGGTACAGGCTCTGGAGGCGCGCCTGGAACTCGGCGATCTCCGACTGGCGCCCGTTGAGGTGGAACTCGGCGATTGACTGCAGCGCCGCCGCTGGTATGGGGCCCCGGAGGCTGGCCTGGAGGTAGTTGCCGATGCCCACGGCCCGGAAGGGAGAGCCGGTGCGGCTCATGAGCTCGAGGTGCCGCCCCAGCCAGCCAGAATTCACGCGCTTCTCGCCGGGGGTGCCTCGTTCCATGAAGTCCATGGCATCGAAGTGGCTGCGGGTCGTGTCGTCCATGTGCATGGCGTGGACCACCGCCAGGACCCCCGCGTCCCACCACTGTTTCCAATTACCCTGATCTGCTCGGGCCAACACCGGATGCATTCCGAAGAAGCCGTCGAGGTCCATGGCCTTTTGGCTGTCGGGCCCGTTGTCGTCTGGGGCCGGGATGCCAATGGAGGGCCGGCGGCGGAAGTACTCGGCCGAGTCGCCATAGGGAATCACTAGGTTGAGGCCGTCGCATGCGCCTCGCATGAACACCACCACCAGGATGTCTCCTGAGGGGGCGGCGTCCTCCCGGCGGAACACCATCCGCGGCATCCAGCGGGGCCAGGCGGCTGCGCTGAGGGCCATGAGCCCCCCGCGTCCGAGCAAGTCTCGTCGAGTGTAAGCCATTTTGACTCTCCTTGTTCCTGGCCGGCCTAGCGCCACTGGAAGTACGGGCTGTCGAGGATGAGAGCGGCGGTTTCCTTGATGCGCTGCTCCCCCGACGCCACGGGGTCGGTTTCGGTGCCGCCCTTGGTGAGATAGTCGATGAGGGTGCCTCGGTCGGCAGCCAGCATGGGTCGGTGCAGGAGCCGGTCGATCCACCAGTCAACCACTGCCCCGGCGGTTGTCAGCTCCGGCATCTGGTTCACGGGATTGAAGCCCGGCACCAGGAAGTCGTTGCCCTGGTCCACGGCCCCGGCCGCCGCCAAGCCGAGATTCCAACGGGCCAGCATGGTGGCGCTGGCCGTCCAGTTCACCTTGACGTCGGGGTAGCCGTCCGGAGTGGGCCAGTGGAAGGGCACGTGGCCCATGGCCGTGAGGAAGCCCCGGTTGCCGACGATATTGCGGAAGCCGGAGCGGATGTTGGCCCCCACGTCGTCGACGGTGACCCCGAGGGAGCGAAGGGTGCGGGCCGTTAGGTCCACCGGCCGCGACAGGCGGCCTCCGTAGTGGCCGAAGGAGTTGGCGAACTCATCGGAGTGGAGGATGGTGCGCATCATCTGAGCGACGTCGCCCCCAGACAAGGTGTAGGCCTGCACCACCTTGTCGACGAGGTCCGGAGTCTGGCCCAGAGGGTCGTCGGTGACGTAGCGCCGAACCATCTTCGTGGCTATGAACTTGGGCGCGGCTTCGGTGTTCACCAGGATGTCGAGGACGTCGTTGCCGTCTTGGATGCCCTGGCTGGCGGGGATGAACTGCCCCAACACGGTCTTGGCGCCGTTGTCGTGATCGCCGGCCCGGTACTCGAAGCGGCCCCGGGTCTGGGATCCTTGCCGCCGGTCCCACGACCAGCCCGTCAGACAGCGGGCCACTTCCTTGACGTCTTCCTCGGTGTAGGGATACCCGTTGACCGCCACCCCCTGGCTGTGGAGCTCCATGATCTCCCGGCCGTAGTTCTCGTTCGGGCGGCCCTTGGTGCTGACGTCATTGTTGAGATAGTTCAACATGGCCGGGCTGTGGGCCGACGCGCTCAGGATCTGCTTGAAGGTGCTGATGGCGTTGGGGCGAATCACATCCCGGTCGTCGACAGTCTTGAAGTAGTAGCAGAGCCCCTGTTCTTGATCGATGTTGAAGTGGTCGCTCCAGAACTCAACCAGCGACTCGTGGATGAGCCGCGGGCTGAAGATCATGTGGTACAAGGTGGCGGCGTGGAGCTCCACCACCGCCCGACCGCGTTCGTCGAGGTCGAGGAGCTGCTCGGGAGTCATCGCAATGGTGAGCAGGCTCTCCTCGATGCGCCGGACGATGTCGGAGTTGTCGATGGCCTGGAAGTCGAGCTGTTGCTCGATCCACTCGGCCTCTCCCATTGCCCTGACCGCCTCGACGTCCCCAGGCCTGGCGCCGAAGGCGGCACGGCTGAGGAGCAGGGCCGCCAGGTCGGGTTCCGGCATTTGGTCCGGGGTCCTGGCCTTCCAGACGACGTCTGGCCGCGGCTTGAAAGCGGCCTCGGCCCATACCGGGGCCATTCCAGCGGCGGCTGCCGCGCCGCCTAGTTTGAGAAAACCGCGTCGCGTTAGTTGCACGGAGCCCTCCTTATCGTGCGTGCTTCGCCGGCGTGTTCGTCGACGGCCAGGGTCGCGGATTCCCGCGCCCCGCCACATGGTGGAAACAAACGGTCCCCCGGCTGGCGGGTTAGACCGCCCCTCGCCCCCCGGCATGCCTCTTCCCAACAGGGCGGAAACCACTGGCCTCAACAGGCCCAACAACTTCCCGGACCGCCAAGGGCGGTAGCGCTGGCCCAGTCTAAAGGGAGGCCGGCTGCTGCACCTGTTAACGATGCCGGGGGTGTCAAGTGTGACACCAACCTCCCGGCGCCGCCAAGGCGCCCCGGAGCAATGCGGCCCGGTCCGCACGGGGGGGCTGGCCCCCTAGTGCAGGTAGTTGGACAGGCGGGCTTGCCGGCGTGGATGCCGCAGCTTGCCCAGGGCCTCCTGCTCGATCTGGCGGATGCGCTCCCGGGTGAGGTTGAACTTCTTCCCCACCTCCTTGAGGGTGTGGGGCTGGCCGTTGTCCAACCCGAAGCGCAGCCGCAGGATCCGCGCCTCCCGGGCCGTCAGGCACTGCAAGAGATCGTCGAGATCGTTCTGGAGGAGCTGGAACGCGGCCTCCTCCAGGGGGTCGGGGGAGTCGTGGTCCTCTATGAAGTGGCCCAGCTCGGAATCCTGCTCCTCGCCCACCGGCTTCTCGAGGGAGAGGCTCCGGCGGGCGACCCGGAGCATGTGGCGCACCTTGTCCTCCGAGACGTCCATCCGGGTGGCCAGCTCGGCGGCTGTGGGGCGGCGGCCGAGGTCCTGCTCCATGGCCTGGGCAATGGCGAACAGCTTCCGGATCCGGTCGCTCATGTGCACCGGCACACGGATGGTCCGGCCCTGATTCGCCAGGGCCCTCGTTATGGCCTGGCGAATCCACCATGTGGCGTAGGTGCTGAACTTGTAGCCCCGGGTGTAGTCGAACTTGTCAGCGGCCTTCATCAGGCCGACGTTGCCCTCTTGGATCAGATCCAGGAAAGGCACTCCTTGGCCCCGGTACTTCTTGGCCATGCTGATCACCAGGCGGCTGTTGGCTTTTACCAGGTGGTCCCAGGCAGCCTGGCCGTCCTGGGCGTGGGACTCCAGAAGACGTCGCCGCCCGCCGTCGAGGCCACGGCCCTCCATCAGAGAGTCCCGGGCCTTGCCCCCGGCCTCTATGCGCATGGCCAAGGAGACCTCTTCTTCCCGCGTCAGGAGCGGAACTGAGCCAACCTCGCGGAAATAGAGACTGATGGTGTCGTCGCTATCGATGCCATCGAGATTGGCTGGCCGAGAGTCGGCCAAGTCGGCGGCCGCCGAACCGCGGCCGTCGGCCTCATCGTCGCGGTAGAGCTCGATCTCGGCGCCGGCCAGGCGCTTGCCGATCAATTCAAGGAGCTCCGGGTCGTCCCCCGCCTCTGGGAATCGGGTGATGACCTCAGACGCCGCCACGTAGCCGCGCTTTCGGCCAAGCTCAATGAGGTGGGGCAACGTCTCCAAGATGGCCGCATGGACGTCTTGCTGAAGGGTCAACTCGTCCTCTTTTGCCTCGTCATTCAGCGCCCACCGCAGAGACCGCCGGTGGGCCGCAAGGGACGCCCCGCCAAGGCAAGGGAGCCGGACCGCCGACTCCGCAAGCGCCGGCGCCGGGGAAGGCGGGTGTGTTTCAGGCGATAAGGGGCGCGCAGCTCCGTCGCGAGTGAGTGAACCGGTCGAGTGCCGGCGGGCAGTATAGCATGAAGGCCAGTGGGTCGTCAAGGGGCCTTTAAGGTTCTTCGCGCACACTCTGGCGCTGCCTAGTGGGACAATGTGAAACTCACACATGCTGGCAGGACACCAGTTGGGGCCGTATAATCGCCGCCGATGATTGCCTGGCTTAGTGGCCGCGTGGCCGCCGTCGAGGCGGACGCCGTGGTTGTCGACGTGGCCGGCGTTGGCTACCGGATTCACGTTCCAACCTCCTACGCGGCCAGCATCTCTGGTGCCGGCGACGCGGTGTCGCTTCACACCTACCTGCACGTCCGCGACTCGGAGCTCACCCTTTACGGTGCCGGCGACAAGACCACAATGACCCTGTTCAAGACTCTGCTTTCCGTGGGCGGTGTTGGCCCGAGGCTGGCCATGACCATGCTCAGCACCCTGGAGGCCGCCAATCTGGCGGCGGCCATCGACACTGAGGACGTGGAGCGGCTGACGAGGGTGCCGGGGGTGGGCCGCAAGACGGCGCAGCGGATCATTCTGGACCTCCGGGGCAAGCTGGCTCCCGAAGGGGAGCCGGGCGGCCGCGCCGAGGTGGACGAAGCCGTCATGGCCCTGGCCAGCCTGGGATACACCCGGGCCGAAGCCCGGGCGGCCCTGGACGGCCTGGAATTGCCGTCAGAGGCATCAGTGGAGGATCGAGTCAGGGGGGCCCTGCGGTTCCTCGGGGCAGGCTGACGCCGAGGCATGGCCATTTTCGCCCCGGCGATAGTAGACTATGCCCCGTCCGGACGGTGGCCCCAGGATGGCGAGGCCGGGGCCCACGTTTGGGGCGACGGGCCCGAGAAGCCTGAGGAGGACGTCATATGACTGCTCGCCTGACGCTGGGCAAGCTGCGGGGGCTACAGGAGATCTCCAACTCGGCCGGGCGCCTCACCATCACGGCTCTGGACCATCGTGGTTCCCTTCGCAGGGCCATAAGGCCCGATGATCCCGATAGTGTCAGCTTCGATGAGATGGTGGCCTTCAAACGCCTTCTCGCCGGGGCGCTGGTACCCCACTCCAGCGCGATTTTGCTCGACCCGGTGTTCGGGGCGGCGCCCCTAATGGCTGACGGTACGGTGCCCGGGGACAAGGGGGTCTTGGTGAGCCTCGAGAAGACGGGCTACAGCGACCAAGCCGGGGATCGGAAGACGAGCATCGAGGCCGGGTGGAGTGTGGCCAAGATCAAGGGCATCGGGGCATCGGCCGTGAAGCTCCTTCTCTACTATAACCCCGGCAGCGCTACCGCTTCCCACCAGGAGGAGGTGGTGAGGCAGGCCGCGGCAGAGTGCCGCCGTCTCGACATTCCCTTCCTCCTCGAGCCCATGACCTACTCCGTCCCCGGCGGGCCGGCCAAGGGCTCGGCGGAATTCGCCCGGATCAAGCCACCGATGGTGATCGAGACCGCCAGGCGCCTAATGCCCCTCGGGGTCGACGTTCTGAAGGCGGAGTTCCCGGTGGACATCGATCACGAGGCCGACCGGGGCCGCATGTTGGATTGGTGCCGGAAGCTAACAGTGGCGGCAGCGCCCCATCCGTGGGTGCTTCTCTCCGCCGGTGTCACCTACGCCAAGTTCAAGCGGCAGGTAGAAATAGCCTGTGAGGCCGGGGCATCGGGGTTTCTGGCCGGGCGAGCGATTTGGCAGGAGGTGCCGGGTCTGCCGCGGGACGACAGACAGTCTTTCTTGGTAGGGGAGGCTGCCCGGCGCCTGACGGAGCTGACGAGTATCGCCAAGGACGCTGGCCGTCCTTGGACGGCGGCTATGGAAGCCCAGCTGGAGGCCATCGACGCGGCCGAAGGCTGGCAGGAGCGCTACGGCGCCTCGTGAGGGGCCAGTGCGCGCCGGAGGGGCCTGATTCTCTGAGCCAAGGGGAGCTGGAATGACCTACGTGATCACTGAGCTGTGCACTCGGGAGGGAGACTGCGTGGAGGTGTGTCCAGTCGACTGCATTGTCCCGGGACCGAAGGGCAATGCCGACTGGCCGCTGTTCTACATCGATCCGGACGTGTGCATCGACTGCGGCGCGTGTGTGCCTGTATGCCCCCCGGAGGCCATTTTCCCAGAGCTTGACGTTCCTCCGGACCAGGAGAAGACGACCCAGGCGAACGCCGACTACTTCTTGACAGGACCTGGGTACTGGGACTTCGACCTTGAGGAGCAACGGGGCGTGCCTAGCAGCTAACGGCGGCGGCCCGATCGGGCCCGCGTCAGCCAGCCGCGGAAACGACCTCCGGCTCAGCTGCTGCCGCGGCCGCGAAGCGGTAGCCGACGCCTCGCACGGTCTTGATGTACCCCGGCGACGAGGGATCCGGCTCGATCTTCTGCCGCAAGCGCCAGATGTACAGCTTGACATAGTCGGATTGACCCACGTACCCCGGGCCCCAGACCTGGCGCAGGATCTGGTCTGGGGAGAGGACGCGACCGACACTGTGGGCCAGGGCGAAGAGCAGCCGTCGCTCGGTGGCTGTCAGGTTGAGGTCCTTGCCGGCGGCCGTTACCCGCATGGACGCCTTGTCGATGCGCAATCGCCCGTCGTCGAACAAGATCTCACCCGCGTCGGGAGGGCTCATTCGCGCTCGGCGCAGCACCGCCTCGATCCGGGCCTCCACCTCCTTGAGGCTGAAGGGCTTTGCCACGTAGTCGTCGGCTCCCAGCCGCAAGCCCAGGATACGATCCCGCTCCTCGACCCTGGCGGTCAGCATGATGATGGGCGCCGACGATCGCTCCCGAATGCGGCGGCACACCTCCCAGCCGTCCATGTCCGGCATCATGACGTCGAGGACCACAATGTCCGGGGGCGAGGCGACAAAGAGCTCGAGGCCCGTGGCCCCGTCGTTGGCCACCTCCACCTCGTACTTCTGGCGCCGCAGGTACAGGGCGATAGCGTTGGTCAGGCGCTCGTCGTCGTCGATGATGAGGATCTTCGCGTTCTCCTGCCACATGCCCGTCGCCTCCCTATTCTTGCGGATGCCCGGCCGCCCGGGACTCGTCGCGGACTGGCTCGATCATGGCCATCGGTAGCCGCAGGCTGAAGGTGCTGCCGTCCCCGACCACGCTGTGCACTTTGATATCGCCCCCGTGGACCCGCGCCGCCTGGCGGGCAATGACGAGGCCCAAGCCGGATCCCTCAATCCTCTGGCTCCCCCTCGCTTGGGCTCGATAGAACTTCTCGAAAATGTGGGCAAGGTCCTCCGGGGCGATGCCGGGGCCGTCGTCCTTCACGTCTATGGTGAGGCCGTCGTCGCCAAGGGAGCACCGAACCGCAACGGTGCCCCCCTTGGCCCCGTATTTGGCGGCGTTGTCCACGAGGTTCTTGAGGCAGCTGAAGAGCAGAGCCCGGTCGCCCCAGAGCTCCCGGTCGGTGGCCAGGGGCTCCACGGCCACCCTGACGCCGCGGCTCCGGGCCCGGACTGCCACGGCGCTCAAGACGTCGTCCAGCAGCCCCGTAACCTCGAAACGCTCGCGGCGGAGTACATAGCCCTCGGCCTCCACCCGGGCCAGATCGAGGAGATTGCTGATGCACTGTCCGAGGCGGTCCGCCTCGCCGTCGATGATAGCGAGAAACTTGGCATGGGTGTCCTCGTGAGGCACTAGGCCATCCAGCAGCAACTCGGTGTAGGCCTTGATGGACGCCAGGGGGGAGCGAAGCTCGTGGCTCACGTTGGCGACTAGCTCGGTCTTGAGACGGTCCAGTTCCTTGAGGCGGGTGATGTCGGCCATTGAGATCACGTAGCCATCGGGCAGCGGGGCCACGCCAAGCAGGACTTCCCGTTCGCGGCGCCCCCGGGCCAATGACAGATGGTACTCCCGAGGGGTGACGACTGTGCCCCTGCGCCGGGCGGCGCTGATGGGGCCTTCCGGATCCAGCCACAGGTCCGCACCAAGGGCCGTGTCGAGGAGACGGCCCCGCAGGGCCTCCACTGGGGCCCCCAGCAACTGGGCGGCGGCCGGATTGGCGTCCCTCACCCGACCCACGGTGTCCACGGTGAGCATGGCCGTGAAGGAGGACAGCACCACCGCCTCGGTGCGGCGCTGGGCATCGATGGCGGTCTGGTAGAGCCGCGCGTTCTGAACTGCCACGGCCATCTGGTCGCCTGTGATCTGGCCCAGATCTTGGGCGGAGCGCCCGAACCCCGCCTCGCCTTCCATTGCGTAGAGGAACAGAGCGCCAATGACCCGCTGTCGGGCAAGCAATGGACCCACCATCATGGAATGCACGCCCTTCTCGACCAAGCGTATTTCGAGGCCTCCCAGGTCTCGGGTGTCCCTAAGGTCCCTCACCGCCACGGCGTGGCGCAACCCTGCCAGCCACGACTGGTCCTCGGGCTCGAGCTCGAGGATTGGGGTCCCCGGAGGGCAGTGGGCCGCTTGAGCAACGGCCCCGCTGTCGTCCAGGAGGAAGACACTCGCGTGGGCTACCCCGAAGGCCTTGGCCGCCTCCTCGACGCTGTTGCGCAGGAGATCAGGGACGGTCAGGTGGGTGGCAATGTTGCGGCCGGCCCGGCTCACCCTCTCGAGCTGGCGGGCCCGGCGATTGGCGTCCCTCACCCGGAGACCATTGGCCACCGCCACCGCAACCTGGTCAGACAGGGTCGACAGCAAATGCAGATCTCCCGGCTTCCACGAGTACAGGTGTCGCGACGAGACTCCCAGGGCCCCGACGCAGCGACCGCCCTCGATGTTCAACGGGGCGTACATCACCGACGAGAATCGAGGCCGGGAGCCGATGTAGACGACTCTTGGATCTTGTCCAGTGTCACCGGCCAAGAGGGCTTGCCTATTCCGAACCACCCACGCCGGGTGGCGGGACCAGGCCGTGGTCTCCATGACGTTGCGTTCCGCCGGCGAATAGCCCGGCGCCGAGGCCAGCTCCAGGCGGTGGCTCGCCTCGTCATGGACGTAGAGGGTGGCAGCATCGGCATTGAACACCCGCAGGACCTGCTCGGCGATGCCCGTGGACAGCTCGGCTACGTCGGCCGTCGCGGCCAGTCGCTGGGCCGCCTCGGCCAAGACTTCGAGCTCCTGGGATCGACGCTCCGTCTCGGTGTGCAACCGTCCTCGATCTACGGCCGTGGCAACCTGATTGGCGAAGGCCCAGGTGGCGGCCCGATCCCTCTCCGTCATCGAGGGATGGCTCACGCTCACCAGTCCCACCGGCCGGGAGGCCACCAGCATGGGCACGTGGGTCATGGCCCCGAGGCGCAGCCGGCGGACGATGCCCGGGGCCAAGTGGCGGGCCGACGGAGGCAGCAGGGTCGCCACCAAGGCGCATGGGTCCGCCGCGAAGGCCGGCGTTCCACTCTCAACCACCCTGTCCAACGTCGGTGCTAGGGAGAGTGCCACCCGCACGCTGTCGAGGGCGGCGCCCAGGGCACGGCTCACCACCTTCAGGCCTCGGGCGTCGAGGGATGCGAATCGCACCGCCGGGGTGTCGGATTGCCCATCGAGGGTGGTCACAATCACCCGTACTTCCCGGGCCTCGGCCTGGCGTCTCAAGGTGTCGTAAACGGCGGCCTCGCTGCCCGCGGATTGCAGAGCCATGCCCGCCTCTCCCAGGGCCCTGGACACCACCTCGGCCCTCACCCGCTCCGTTATGTCGGTGAAGAGCAAGATCGCGCCGTCGAAGCGGTCGTCGGCCCACCGGGGCTGAGAGCTGGATTGGACGGCCAGCTCTCGGCCGTCCTGGGTCACGAGGCGAGTTTCCGTGCGCCCCGGTTGGCTGGAGTGGTCCGGCAGCGACTCGCGCCAGTCGGGGGGAACCAGGCCCTGCCAGTGGCGACCCACGAGGGTGCCGCTGGGGTAGCCCAACATGGTCTCGAAGTGCCTGTTGGCGAAGGTGATGACCCCGTCGGCGTCGGTGACGACGATGCCCTCGCGGATGCCTTGAACCACCCCCTCGCTGAAGGCCTTCAGACGCGCCAGCTCGGCCGTGCGGGCCGTCTGCTCCCTGCTGAGGCGCGAACGCGCCACCGCCATGGCTAATTGGTCGGCCAAGGTGGAGACCGTCCTCACGTCGTGCTCGCTGAAGGCATTGCCGCGCTCCGACGTCACAGCCAGGGCGCCCACCACGGCACCGTCCAAGCGCAGAGGCACACACAGCTCGGAGCGCGTGGCCTCAGACCCTGGCAGGGGCATGAAGTCGGGGTCCGAGGGGGCGTCATTCGCCACCACGATCTCGTTGCGCATGACAGCCCGGCCGATCAGTCCGCGATCGGCCCGCGTCTCGTAGGCCTCTCCGTCCTGCTCCGCTGGCACGGCACCCGCGCCGGCCACAAGGCGCAGGCGCCGTGGTTCAGGGCTGCCCATGTCGCCGTTCGGCACAAGGAAGAGCAAGGCGCTGTCGTAGCCTAGGGCGCCGCGGATGGCCCGGAGGGCGTGGTGGAGTACTTCCGGTAGGTGGTCGGGGCCTGCAACTCCAGCCGCGACTCCGGCCAAGAGGGCCGAGTGGATCCGGTGGGTCATTGCCTCGCGACCCGCCCGCGACCGGGACAGAGAGGATGATCCGCGGGTCAGGCGGCCAAGGGCCATCAGGGCCAAGCGCCGCATTCGCGCCGACGGGCCATCATCGGCGCCAACGAACCGCGCCGCGCGGCCCCTCGTGTCTGTCATCTTGTCCGTAATGGACCTCATCACAGCCCAATCCGCGGCCTTGCTCGCGGCAAGGTATCCAGGAGGTTACAGGGATCAGCGAGTCTATCACAGCGTAGGACACGCGCCAACGGCGTCTCGTGAATGTGTCGTGAAGGGACCGGCGTTCCCCGCTTTAGCGGATGGGGGCCTGCCAGGGGAGATAGCTGGACCAGCGCTTCACCAAGTAGTCCCTCTGGGCCATGAAGACCCCGGCCTGGGATCGGATAGCGGACTCCACCGCCGTCCATGGCCTGCCCTCTAAGCCCCGCAGCATGGTTGCTTTGCGGGCGTAGTAGAGGGGGAGGAGGGAGAGGGCTACCTTGTCCGGGTCGCCTTCGCCGCGGTTGTACACCACGGCAACATCGAACACGATGCGCGCCCAACTGTCGGCGGGGAACTTGGGGCGCTCACCGGCCTGAAGCTCGTCCAGGAGGCCGAGGTCATCGGGGCCAAGAATGTGGTGAAGATTGCGCCTGTACCGTCGCATGCCTTTCCGGAACCCGTCCCACAGGGTCTTGCGAGTGGTGGGCACCGGTTCCGGGCTCCGAGGCCTGAGTTTGCCCCAAAGGGGCACGTCCGTGACGGCCGACATTCCCGGCCAGACGCGACGATAGATCTGCATCAGCCTGAGCATCGTGCCCACGATCTGGAGGAACTTGGGCTCGAAGCCGACCGTGGGGTCCTTGTAGTTATGGGTCTTCGTGCCCAGGGGGGCTTGGTGCATGCGCCAGCCGGCATTGACCGCAAGGGTTGTCATCCAGATGTGGATGCCGAACCGGGCCACGTCGGTCTCCCAAACGTCCCGATCCAGAAACAGGCGCCACGCTCGAGGACTCATGGCTACTTCCCCCCCCAAGGGCTGACGCACGTCCCGGCCATAGAGAGCCCGGGTGAGGGGGTAGGCGATCATGTCGTTGATGGTCACCTCGTGGCGATCCCGGGTGTACACCGGCGTCACGAAGTCGGAGCCATCCGCCAGGATCGGCCCCGAGAGGCTCTCAACCCACGCCGGGGTGATGGATCGCACGTCGGCGTCTATGATGGCGCAGGCGGAGGCCTTCGCCAGGTCCGCCACTTCCAGCACTGCCCGGATGGCGCTGCCCTTGCCGGTCACGCCCCGGTACTCCGTGACCACGCGATTGACGTGCGGCGGCAGAGGCACTTTGCGGGCCATCGACAAGGTGTCGTCGGTGGAGCCTCCGTCGGACACGACGATGATGCCGGTCATCGATGGTCCCAGGGCGCTGATGCCTTCGGCGACGGCGGTCATGACCTTTTCTATTGTGCGAGTGTTCTTGTATGAAGGCAGGCCCACAACCACGTCTACTCCGGCGAGCCGGCTGACGCGGGCGCGCTCTGTAGCCTCGAGGGCCGTGGTATGGGTGGGTGAAGCCGGCACGGGCATGTCTGTACGGTCCTTTGCTGCTATTCCGGCGCCTCGGGGCGGGGGCTGCAAGCCGGTTCGGGACCGCTGGGTGCCGCCTCGAGGAGCTGGGGCGGGCAGATTATAGGACGGCCCCTCGCCGTCGACAAGGGCACTTGACATAAGCCACAGCATTTCCTTGTCGATCCTCTTGCCGGCTGCTCGTCAGCCGGTGGGCTCGCCGCGTCCAGCGCCCTCGCAGCGGTCTAGGCCGGCGGCGGCAGCCACCGCCACGGCGTGGTCTCCGGTGTTGGATATGCTCAAGGACCAGGCGACAAGACCGAGGTGCGCAGCCTTTCGGGCAGCGGCGCCGGTCAACCTGAGATTGGGGGCGCCGGAGGTGTCCCGGATGACCTCGATGTCGGCCCAGCGAATGGGTCCGATGCCCGTGCCAAGGGCCTTGGCCACCGCCTCCTTGGCGGCCCAGCGGCCCGCGAGACGGCGGTGATCCCCGGCGCACTCGGCCCGTTCTCGGGGGGTGAAGTGCCGGGTCAGGAAGCGAACCGGATGCCGACGGTGCACCGCGGCGATCCGGACCACTTCCACTAGATCGATGCCCACGGCGAGGCGGGGGCCGGGAGCGATGTTGTTCGGGTCCATGGTGGCTGGCGCCGGCATGGGCTTCTAGGGGTCCTGGTCTGCAGGCGGCCCAGCCACCACGATGGTGGCCCGATCCGGATGCAGGTGGCGGGCGGCGGCGGCCATGACATCGGCTGCCGACACTGACCGGACCATGTCGCCATAGCGCCGCAGGTAGTCGAGGCCCAGATCATGGAGCGCCATGTCCGCCAGGGCTCTGGCTATGCCCTCATTGGTCTCGAGGCGCAAGGGCAGGCTGCCCGTCATGAAGGCCACGGCATCGTCCAGTTCCTCGCCGGGCACCGCCTCGGTGCCGAGGCGTTTCATCTCTAGGATCACGGCGTCGACGGCCTCGTCGACCCTTTCGGGCCGGACGCCGGCGGTGGCATACCAGGGGCCCGGGCCAAGGCCGCCGGATAGGCGGCTATAGGCATAGTAGGCCAGGCCTCGGGCATCCCGGACGTTGCGTCCCAGGCGCCCCATGAGGCCGAAGACGCCGAGGACGACGTTGGCCACGGACGCCGCTATCCAGTCCGGATGGTGCCGGGGAATGGCGGGGTTGCCGATGACCACGTCCGACTGGACCTTGCCGGGCATCGCCACCATGTCCCTCACCTGGGCCTTCGGCAAGGGTGCGGCTTCGATGTCGATGGGGTTAGGGGCTTCGGTCCCCGGGTGCCATGCCCCCAGGGTGCCCCGGAGAGTGGCCTCGACTCCCCCGGCGTCGAAGGCGCCAACCACCGCCACGATGCCGCCACCGGGGTGCAGGTGCCGCCGGTAGAAGGCCGCTAGCTCGTCGCGCTCAATGGCGCCAATCGTCTCTGGGGTGCCGTCGGAATCCCGGCCGTAGGGGTGGTGCGGGCCGTATGCCAGCCGCCTGAAGCGCCGCGCCGCCCGGTAGCGGGTGTCGTCACGGCGCTGGCGCAGCCCCGTGATGATCTGGCCCCTCAACTTCTCCACCTCCTCCGGGAGGAACGAGGGTCGCGTCAGCATTTCCGACAGCAGCGAGACGATGGTGGCCATGTCCTCGGGCAGGCACTTGGCGGCCAGGGACAGGGTTTGGCGGCCGGCGCTGAAACCGATGTCGGCGCCGAGGGACTCCAGGGTGTCGGACAGGGTCGAGAAGTCGTGGTCTTCCGTGCCGCGCTCGAGCATGTCGGCCATGAAGGCCGCAAGACCGGGGCGGTCCTCAGGCTCCAGAATGGACCCCGCCATGACTACGCCGTCGATCACCACGGACGGGCTGGCGGGGCTTTCCAAGAGCAGAACTCGGAGGCCGTTGTCGAGGACGACGTCGGTGATGTCCTCGGGTCCCGGCGGGGCGCCGGCCTTCACGATGCCCCCTCCCCGGGGCGGCTTGCCTCGGGCACATAGAGGCCCACCGTGCGGCTTGTGTCCCGCAGCCATCTCCCGGCGCTGGCCGCCACGTCGTCGGCCGTCACGGAGTCGAGGCGAGCCAAGTGATCGGCAAGCCACCGTTGGTCGGCCACCATTTCGGAGAACCCGAGCCAGAAGCCCTGGTTAGTCACGCTTTCGGCCGAGAAGGCGAACTGAGCCCGGGCTTGTTTCTTGGCCCGGGCCAGCTCGGCCTCGGGCACCGCTTCCATGCGGAGGCGGGTTGTCTCATGGCGAATGACGTCTTCCACCGCCGTTGCCGAAGCTCCGTCCCGCACCACCGCCGATATGGAATAGAGAAAGGGGTCCACGGTGGCGGCCATACCGCTGGAGACGGCCGAGGCCAGGCCGGTGCGCACGAGGGCCCGGTACAGACGCGAAGATCGATTTGGGGGGCTGCTCCCGAAGAGGTTCATGCTCTTGGCGCCGCCCAGGATGGTGTCTAGGATCTGGAAGGCGAAGTAGTCGTCGTTGCTGGCCTCGGGGGCCGGATGCGCCACCAGCACAAGGGGGGTTTCATCGCTGCCTATCACCTCCACCCGGCGCTCGCCCCGCTGGAGTGGTTCGACGGTCGTCACCGGCTGCGGCGCAGGACCAGGGGGCAGATGGCCGAAGCGGTCGGTGATGGCCTCGAGCATTGCCACCGAGTCAAAGGCGCCCACGGCAACAGCCACGGCATTGGAGGGATGGTAGTAGCGCCGGTAGTGGGCGTAGAGATCATCCCGGGTCATGGTCTCGAGATCTGACTTCCAGCCGACTACTTCGTGGTGATAGGGATGGGCCTTGATGGCGGCGGCCTGAACTTCCTCGGTGAGCAGGAAGGACGGGGAATTCTCGTGACCCTCCCGTTCGGAGATGACGACGGTTCGCTCGGCGGCCACTTCGTCCGGATCGAAGAGGGCGTTGGTCATCCGGTCGGCTTCCACGTCGAGGGCAATGCCGATCCTGTCGGCCGGCAAGGTCTCGAAGTAGGTCGTCCAATCGAGCCAGGTCAGGCCGTTGAACACGCCACCCTCCCGGGAAATGGCCCGGTCGGCGGCCCCTTTTTCGTAGCCCTTCGTGCCCTTGAACAGCATGTGCTCGACCCAATGGCTGATACCGGTGCGCCCTGAAACCTCGTTGCGGCTGCCCACCCCGTACCAGACCCAAAACGTGGCCACCGGGGCGTGGCGAGTCGCCTTGATGAGTACCACCAAACCATTATCGAGGACGTGTCGTTCGGTCGTATTGGCTCCAACGCCGGTGCCGCTTGCCATTGGGGAAGGGGACACTAGGCCTCCACCGCGGGGTCCCCGGCCGTTGACAGCTCCCGCGGCGCACGAGCTGGTGTTTCCACTCCTTGGGATGCCCCCTGGCCCGCCGCATCGTCGGCCGCCGGACCCGGCACCAGGCCCCGACCGAAGCCGTGGTGGACGAAACCCAAGGCGTCCATGGCCGCCGGTTCGTACATGTTCCGCCCGTCGATTACCACGGCGTGGCGCATCTCGTTGCGCAACCTTTCGAGGTCCAGGAACTTGAACTCGTTCCACTCTGTCACGATGACCAAGGCGTCGGCGCCCCGGGCAGCGGCATAGGCATCGTCTACGACCTCCAGCTCCGGCATTAGCGCCCGGGCCCGCTCGGCAGCCACGGGATCGTAGCCCCGTACCATGGCGCCCTCGCTCTCGAGGAGGTGGATGATCTCGATGGACGGCGCGCCGCGCATGTCGTCCGTATTGGGTTTGAAGGCCAGTCCTAGAACGCCCACGGTCTTGCCATGGAGGGGACCGATGGCATCGTGGAGCAGCTGTATGACGTGGCGCCGCTGATCGCGGTTGATGTCCATGACGGCCCGGAGGAGCTGGGGATGGCACCCCTCGATGGAGGCCGTGTGTTCCAGGGCCTGCACGTCCTTAGGGAAGCAACTGCCACCCCACCCAATGCCCGCATCCAGGAAATGGGGCCCAATTCGTCGGTCATAGCCCATCCCCACCGCGACTTCCTTGACGTCGGCACCCACCTTGTCGCACACGGCGGCAATCTCATTGATGAAGGAGATGCGGGTCGCCAGGAAGGCATTGGAGGCGTACTTGATCATTTCCGCCGTGCGAAGGTCCGTGACGATGATCGGCGCCCGCAGGGGTAGGTAGAGCTGCGCAACCGCCTCGGCTGAGTCAGGATCCGTGGCCCCCAGCACGACCCGGTCTGGCTGTAGGAAGTCGTGGACGGCCGAGCCTTCCCTGGTGAATTCAGGGTTGCTCACCACCGCAAAGGGGATGTTGGCGTCCAAGGCGTCGGAAACTATCTCGGCCACCACGTCGCCGGTACCGATGGGGACGGTGGAGCGGTTGACGATCACCAGGGTGTGATCCAGCACCTCGCCGATCATCTTGGCGGCGCTGCGGATGAACCGCAGGTTGGCCTCGCCGCTCGACCCAGCAGGGGTGTCAACGCAGATGAAGGCGACGGCGGCGTCGGCCACTCCCTCCTCGTAGGATGTCGTGAAGGTCAACCGGCCGCTCGAAGCGTTGCGGCGGACCATTTCCTCGAGGCCGGGTTCGTAAATGGGCATCTCGCCGCGGTTCAGGGCGTCGACCCGCTCCTTGTCGATATCGATGCAGTGGACACGGTTGCCGAGGTCGGCAAAGCACGTGCCCGTTACAAGGCCAACGTAGCCCGTGCCTATGACAGCAATGCTCTTCATGACCTAACTCTCCAGTTTCCGCCGTCCTATTTCGGTCACTGCCAGGCAGCAGTGCAGACCGCCGCCAAACGCAACAACCGCCCCCTTGGGCCCTCGTGGGCCGGGGGCGTTCCAGTCGAGGCGGCGGCAATCGTACCATACCCCCTGGGGGCCTCCAATGCCGAGGCGGAAGGCTGACGACTGCGTCAGCTGGCCGTGGCCCGTCTCGCGGCCCGTCGCCCGATGTCCACCGCGAAGTTGGTCCCTCGATCCCACGGGTACACTTGGCTCATGGACGCGAAGTAAAGCCCCGGCATGGGCGTGGCCAGGTCAGGCACGTGGCGCGAGAATCCCAAGGAAACCACCGGCTGGGCGTACGGGGTGCGGAACACCCACCAGCGTCGAATCCAGGACCGATCGAAGGCGGGGTTGATTGTGGCTAGGGCCGGGAGCCAGGCATTGACGAGGTCCTCCTCGGGCATCATGAGCGCCGGGTGCTCCGGCGCCACGTAGTCGCCCATGTAGACCAGACGGTCGCCGCCGTAGTGCCGGGGCTCAATGAAGTTGGTGTGCTCCACCAGGGCCAAGAATGGGAACTCTCGCTTGTCAAGATTGAGCCAATAGACGGTATCCAGTACTTGGCGCCGCAGGGCCAAGATCACGACCGCCGCCCCGAGATATCGCAGGCGGCCCAGGCCGGCTAGATAAGACTCGGGAAGGTCAGGCGCCATGCGGGCCAGGAGGCCGGGACCAGCCGTGACAATCACCCGGTCATAGGCCTCCGCCGCGCCGCCGGACCGGACCTCGAGGCCCTTTTCCACCCGGATCACACGCTCCACTGGAGTAGATAGGCGCACCTCCGCACCCTGGCGTGCCACCAGGGTCGTGAGGCGGTCGGCGAAGGACTGGAAGCCACCCCGGAAGTAGAGGAGGCGCATGGACCGCTTGTGCAGGCGAGCCCACAGCCAGCTCATCGGTACCTCGGAGTGATGAGGGCCGAACTTGCCCATCAGGAGGGGCATCCAGATCGTGTCGTAGACGCGAGGGCCCATCCACCGTTGCAGCCAATCGGCGGCGGTGACGTGCTCCAGGGGGCGCCAGTTCCGATTCAACTTGAGGTAGGCGATCACCAGCCCCATGCGCACCCGATCATGGAAGGGGACTCCGTCGAAGGTCAGCACCGGCACCACGCCGTCGAGGGCCCGGGCCTGCCCCCTGTACCAGCTTGCGGTGGTGGGCCGGCGGGTGATGACGTGATCGGCGAAGCCCGCCTCCTGGACCAGGTCCAGGATGGCGCTGTCGCTGGTGAAGAGATGGTGGTAGTAGTGTTCCAGGGGCCAGTCCCAGGCCTCATCCTTGAAGCCCGCGGCAAGGCCACCGGGACGGCTATGGGCTTCGAGGACCACGACGTCGTGGCCGGCGCCGGACAGATCCATGGCGGCGGCCAGGCCAGCGAAGCCGGCGCCCACTACCGCCACCCTCACGGTGCCACCCTGGCCTCCCGGGGCTCCGAGTCAGCCGCCTGCCTCGCCTGGGACAAGGAGACGTGGGAGCGCCAAAGGTAGTAGGCGCCCAGGAGGGTGATGGGCAGCCACAGGGCCACGTGGAGCACCACCGTGTATGCGGCGGCCAGGCCGGTGGCGACCCCGGCCGCCACGAGGACTCGAATGCCGGGCAGGTCGAAGGTGCCAATGTAGCCGGGGGCGGCGGGAATCGTGGTGGCCAGGTTGACGACGCCATTCATCAACATGAGGGTCAGGAAGCTCACCTGGAAGGGGAAGGCGTGCATGACAAACCAGTACTTGAGGGTCTCGAAAAGCCAAACCAAGATACTGGTGCCGAAGATCAGGAACACAGCCCGGCCGCTCGCCAGGCTCTCGAGGCCGGCGAGGAATCGCTCGACCACACCGAGGAGCCGAGGGCGATAGGTTGCCGGCACGGCCAGGCCCGCGGCTCGGTTTGCCACGGCCATTGCCATCCGTGGCCGCGAGGCCAACGCCAGGAAGGCGATGAGGGCCGCCACGAATAAGACTGTGGCCCAGGCGATGGGGCCACGGTACGAGTCGAGGGGGTCGGCCTCGAAGGACACGAGGGGCAGGGCGATGAACACGAAGACGAGCATGGTGAGGCCGTCGAAAACGCGCTCGATCGCCACCGTCGCCAGGCTGGCGCTGATGCGCACCCCCGTCTCCTGGCGGAGCACGTAGCTCCGCAGCACCTCGCCGGCTCGAGCCGGGTAGATGTTGTTGCCCATGTAGCCAATGCACACGATGCGGAAAAGGGCGCCGAGGGGCACTGGCTTCAGGTGGCGCAGCATGTAGTGCCACCGCCACGTGCGGGCGGCAACGCCAAGGAAATAGACTGCCACGCCGGGCACCAGCCAGACGTAGTGGGCGCTGCCGAGGGCGGCCACGAACTCGTCCAGGCGAAGGCCCTTGACGGCCACGACGACAAAAGCGAGGCTCACGGCAAGCCCGACCACTAGGCGCCAGCGGGAGCGCATGGGCCTTCCCCGATCGGTCGTGTCTTGGAGGACGTACGAAGCGGGACCGGCGCCCGGTGGTGGTGTCGGTCCCGATGCCAGGATAGCATACCGGCCGACGCGCGCCGGTTACCCACGGCGCGCGTCAGCTATCGGTGGAGGTCCCTATCCGTCCCCGCCGGCGCCGGCGACGGCCGGCCCCGGAAGCATGTTCCTGAGGACTCGCTCCATGGTCATGGTGTGGCTGCAGTAACCGGTCTGATCAAAGGTCTCGCAATCGCAGTGCCACTGGCCCTCGTCGAAGCGAACGTCGTGGCTCCTGTGGTCGCCCTGGATGGCGACGTGAAACGCCTGGAAGACGATTCGCTCTGGCTCGGTTGCGTAGCGCATCGCCTTGTCGACCTTACCGATCACGCTGGACAGCATCCATGCGGCTCCTTAGTCGTGCATCAGGGATCATCCGCCCCATGCGGCCCGGGTGCCCGGGATGGGCCCTGTCGTGGGCCGTGCCCGGGCCAATCCGGCCCCAGCAAAAAGCGCACCCCATAAGGAGTGCGCATCGTAGGGGATTGCGAGCGCCTCGGGGGCGCCGCAGGCCGACATGTCAGCGGGATTCCGAAAGGTGAGTCATGACCTGGTGGCTGAGTATAGTGTCGCGGTCAGCCGGTGTCAACGGCGGCCTTGGCCGGGGGGCAAAGGGGAGTCACGCAGCCGAATGCAGGTGCGCCTTGAGCCTGGTGATGGCGTCAACCGGCGACGGATCGACCCCGAGGACTGCGGCCAGGTGAACACTGACCAGGTCGCCGTATTGGACCAGCCACAGGGCTTCGACCGGCAGACGTCCGGCGGGGGCCTCAACCGTGACGTGGGGGATGCCGGCCTCGTCCATGACCTGGACGCCGGCGGCTTCAATGTCGCTGTGGCCCGCCGAGGGCACCACGAGGTTCACCACGATGATGGCCTCCCCCTGGGCGGAGGGGAACCGGTATCCGACCACGGCGTTGTGGTGGGCTTCCGGGCGGCACTCGTAGAAGGAGGCCGTCTTCGCGTTCTCGTTCAGTTGTGTCTTCCACCTGCGGGCCACGGGCTCCGCCACCGCCGGCGCGTACACGATGGGAATCCGGCCCGCCAGCCGCGGCGCCAGGGCGGCTGGGGAGTCGGGTCCGGAGCCGGCGGCCACTAGACTGGCCATTGCCGCGGCCGCCCCATCAAGGTCCGGCCCTGGATCCGGCAACACCTCGTAGTTGTGCAGAACAGCCAGGATGGCCGCCAAGGAGTCGCCCAAGGCGGCCCGAGGGGGGCTGCCTCCTGGTAGGGTGACGACCGCGATGGAGTCGGCCTCGGCGCGACTGGCGAGGGCACCGCCGGAGGTCACCGCCACCCGTTGGGCTCCGCGGCCCTCGGCTTCGGCAAAAGAATGAAGGGTCTCGGCCGTGTCGCCGGAGTAGCTTGAAGCGATGACGAGGGTGCTGGCGGAGACCCAGCCGGGCAGCGGAGCGCCCCGCCGGGTCACCATCGGTACCCGGAAGCCGGGAAGCCCGTCGGCAAACCCGAGAACAGGATCCCCGCTGCAGCCATCCGGCCGATAGTACGCCAGCGCGCCCCAGCCGGGGGCCGAAAATGCTTTTCGTGTTTCAAACCCG
>CAZXNP010000003.1:0-20978 GCA_964642035.1 uncultured Anaerolineales bacterium
AAGTCATTCAGCAACGTGAGCTACGCGGCGGTCGCCCCCAGGGCCTTCGACGAGAATTCATGCGTCACCGTCGAGCCCGTTGGCCCATGCATCATTCCCCCCAATTCCTTCGCCTTGGCCCGAACGGTGGAGTACTTCCGAATCCCGAGGGATGTGATCACCGTGTGCGTGGGCAAGAGCACCTATGCCCGGTGCGGCATTATCATTAACGTAACCCCCTTTGAGCCAGGCTGGGAGGGCCACGCTACCCTCGAGATCTCCAACACCACACCTTTGCCCGCCAAGATCTACGCCAATGAAGGCATCGGCCAGGTGCTGTTCCTCCGAGGTTCCAAGGAGTGTGAGGTCTCGTACAAGGACCGCAAGGGCAAGTACGACCATCAGACCGGCATCGTGCTGCCAAAGATCCGCTAGGGCCCCTCTTGAACCCAACGGAAATTGTCGTCATCGCCCCCCGGGGGCGCTCCGCCGAACGGTCAGCCACGACCCTGTTCAATCGGCTGCGGGGCCTGGGGGCCGACATAGCCAAGGTCACAACCGCCCACGACGAGCTCGACTCCCTCACCGCCGAGGTCCAGGCCGCCCTGCAGCGCCGACCGGGCCTACTGCTCCTTATCGGCGGCGAGGCCGATACCGTTGGGGCCGCCGTGGGCGTTGCCACCGACCGAGCCACGGAGGACTTTGTCCCCGAGGGGGCGGTGGGCCTCGAGTCGGGCGCCGGGTTTGCCATGCTCCTGGCATGCACGTATCTGATTCGCCTGCCCGGGGACTCTGACGCTTTCGAGCAGGCCTGGTCCGGTGGCGTGGCCAAGTGCCTAGCGGAGTGGCTTGGCCGACCGGCTCACGTCGAGGGCCAGTTGGTCATCCTCGACGCCCAAGCCAGGGCCGTGGAGGAACTTCTTGCCAACCTCGCCGACCAGCATCCCGAGGCCTATCTGAGGGCGGAGCCGTCGGACGAGCCGGGAGCCGTGCGGGTATGCGCCCTGGCCTGCTCAGAAGCCAAGGCGGCGGAGGACGTTGTGGATCTCGCCCTGGCCGCGGTGGAACGCACTGCGGTAGCGGCGAGGATGAGGGTGGCCAGCACCGGACGCCGCCCGGCCTCGCGGATCGAACCGCCGAGGGCAAAGGGCCCATAGAGGACGTGGGGCCGGTCCTGGCGATCGACGTCGGAAACGCCACCACCGGCCTCGCGCTGTGGCGCGGCGCCGCGTTGCTGGGCCATTGGCGCCTCGCCAGCGACCGGAGCCGCACGCTGGACGAGCTGCGCTACCTCGTCCGGGAACTCCTCAGACTCGATGCCGGGCCCGCGCCGCCGGTGGGTGGCATTGCTTTGGCGTGCGTCGTGCCCGAAATCGAGGCCCAATTCTGTGAAGTCGGCCGCGCTCTGTTCAATGTGGAGGCGCTGGTCGTGGGCCCCGGGGTGCGCACCGGGGTGCCAATCGCGGCCGATGACCCGAGGGATGTGGGGGCGGACCGAATCGCCAACGCCGTGGCGGCAATCGCTGGCCACGGCAGTCCGTGTATCGTTCTCGACTTCGCCACGGCCCTGACCGTCGACGTGGTCGGCACGGACGGCGCCTACGAGGGCGCCATCATCGCCCCGGGCATTGAGGTCGTGGCCAGGGCCCTGGCCCGGGGCACCGCCGGGCTGCCAAGCGTGGCCTTGGTGCCGCCTGCAACCGCCATTGCCAACAACACGGTGGAGGGGTTGCAGAGCGGCCTGGTGTTCGGATACCAGGGCCTCGTGGAGGGACTCATCGCTCGAGTCCAGGGGGCCCTGGGGCCCGCAAAGGTGGTGGCGACGGGGGACGCCCCCTGGGCCCCTAGGTTGGTGGAGGCCATCGACACCGTGGACGTCTATGATCCCATGCTCACCCTGGAGGGTCTGCGACTAATCTTCGAGCGATCGGGGGGCGGGAGGTCCGGCTGACATGCTGAGGGGCCGCCCCGGCGCCGGGTGCCGATCGAACAGGCCGCGGTTGAATGCGTTAGGCTTCCACACGAAGCCCCCAATCCGGGGGCGCCCCATTGATTGGAGCGCGACCGTGACCTCCAGACGCCTTCCTGCCGTTGCCATCGGTGGACTGGGACTCGGGCTGGGCCTGGTCCTTCTCGCCGCCGGACTCATGCGCCCGCCAACCGTCGTCAAGGCACAACCTACCGATCTTGAGAATGCCCTGGCCCTCTACGGACGGCGCTATGTCGTACCCTTGCCCCAGGCCCCGCAGATGGAGGCCCAACTGGCGGTAGCTAACATCGGCTGGGAAGACACCGGCCTGGCAGTCGTGGCCCTGGCGGAGGCCGGGGCCACCGCCTGCCCGGCGCCCTTTGCCCCGGGCAGTTTGGTCGCCGTCAGCTGTGGGGCCAAAGTGCCGGGGTCCAGCTTCGTTGAGCTCCCGGTGCGGGCGGCAGGGGCATCGCACCTATTCGTCTACAGCATCGGCGGTGACGCCCCAGCAGCGTGCCGCGCCCTTGGCGATGTGGAGTCGGGGGCCTTGGCCCTGGCAGCCTGGGAGAGGACCACGTGGGAGCCCGGTGCTCCAGTGGCAGTGACCCTGAAGGCCTCCTCAGCCGCGGGCAGCACCGCGGTTACAGGACAGCCGGCCATCATCGACATGGTGCCTGGCCTGGCCGGCCGACTTGGCTCACGGGCCTGGGGCCTGCCCATGGTGGAAGAGGACGGCCACACCGCGGCCCTGGTGATCAATGCCAGCCCCCAATGCACTGCGATTGAGTCGGCAACGGCTCCCCTTTACGACGGTGATTGCCCCACCGCTCAGGTCGCCACAACGTACGCGCCCCCGTACTCCGCCCGGCGCACGAACCACGCGACCCCCGGCGGCGTCGTGGTGGCGGCCCCTCGGCCCCTGGCGGGCCTAGTGGAGCACCAGGCACCCAAGGGCTGGTACACCTACGGACTGACCCCCGTGATTAGGGACGTGCGCCAGGTGTACTTCCCCCTCGCGGCGGGGCCGCTGGAGGGAATGACCAGCGAACTCTGGGTGACCAACAACCACGTCACCGCCACCACGACCATCAACCTCATCATGACCAACGCCAACGGTCAGGTGACGAAGCTCGTCCGCGATGACGTGCCCTTGTGCCCCCTCAGCACCCGGAAGTACGACGTCACCGACCTGGCCGGCGAGATCCCCCGCCAGGGCCGGAATGGCCCACCGATGCTGTCGTTATCCGTTAGCAGCACGAATCTGGACCTGCCCCAAGCGCCGCCCATCTCGGCCGCCATACTTCTCGAGACCTCCCTCGGCACCGCCGCCTACGCCGGTTTCACGAGCCTCAACCCATTGGCGGCCCTCGGGGTCGGCCGCCGCGACGACATCCAGGGCACCCCCGTCATTGCCGTGCCAGGGGTGAAGATGGCTTATGGCCAGCCGCAGGCCACCACGGCTCTGGTGGTGCAGGCAGTGCGCGGGGGCAACGTCACTCGGATGTACATCGACTTCATTGACGCCGACGGCAAGCTGGTGATGGACGACGCGTACTTCGCCGCTCGCAGCGATGGAGGCCTGCTGATCGACTTGGCCCAGCCCATGGGAAAGGTGGGGGGCGGCGACCGGAGCCGGCTGCCGGCGGGCTTCATGGGCACGGCCCTCATTCGCCCCGAGGCCCGGCGGGCCACCCTGGCGGTATTGGCTTTCGACCATGCGGCTGGCGATCGACGCGGCCCGACGCCCCGAGCAGGGGCGCCGTCGCGGCCGTGGTGGGAACAAGCGCCGGACCAAGGCGACCAAGTGTCCCTGAGCACGGTCGGCGGGCTTCAGCTCCTGCGGCCTCCGGATCCCAACGCCCCTACGGCCACCACGGCTCCGACTCGGGCTCCGCGGGCCACCCCCACCTCGATCGTCGAGACAGCGGCCGTGTTCCTGCCCAGTGTGCGCCTCGGGGTGCCGTAACGGCGCCCGGCACGCCGACCGGCCCGGGGCGGCGGCTGATTCTGCTCGTCGACCCCGCGAGCCCTGGGTTCCTTGGCCGCTGGCTGAGGATCCTGGGGGTCTTGGCGATGGTTGTGGCGGTGGCCGGCGGCATTGCCCTCGCCCTATTCCTGCGGTCCCCCTTCGGGCTGTACGTGCGCGGCTTCGTCGACTTCGCCTACCTGAAGAACTACGTTGCCGCCGAGGAGGCGGCCCGGCGAATCGTTTCCGCCGATCCCGGCTCTCGCTACGCCCCGTATGCGCTGCTGGCATCGTCCTTGGCCCTCCAGGACCGCACCGACGAAGCCCTGGCGGTCATGGAGGAGGCAGCGACGCTGTTCCCCGGCGACGACCGGGCCCACAGCAAGCGGTGCCGGTTTGGCGTGCTGTACGGCGACGCGGCCGGAGTGCTGGATTCCTGCGAAAGGGCGGTGGCCCTGGCCCCGCAACGGCAGTTCAATTATGAGCGCCGGGCAGCCGCGCGAGCCCTCACCGGGGACACGGCGGGGGCAATCGAGGACCTGGACTATCTGCTGTCAGACTGCGGCGATGCTCCAGCGGATGCCGGCGGGCGGTGTCCGGTTCTGGCCGACTGGCGGGCCCAGTTGCAGGCCGGGGCCAACCCTTTTGCCGACGGCGCCCACCCCCGGTAGCCACCGCGCCACCCTCACGACTCGGGGCCGTCAGCGGAGCCCCGGAGCGCCTCCCTCACCCTCCGGACAAGATCGAAGTACCGGACTGACGTACGGACGGCGTCGACCCGCGGCCGGGGCAAATCGACCACGATCTCCGAGGCAATTCGGCCTGGCCGCGGCGTCAGGAGCACTACTCGGTCCGCCAGAAACACTGCCTCTTCGATGTCGTGGGTCACAAAGAGTATCGTGACCTGAGTCTCTCGCCAGATCCTCAGCAACTCGAGGTTGAGCCTCTCCCGCGCGATCTCGTCCAAAGAGCCGAAGGGCTCGTCCATCAACAGCAGCCGCGGCTGGGCCGCCAAGGCCCGAGCAATTGCCGCCCGCTGCTGCATCCCACCGGAGAGCTGCCACGGACGGTACGCCGCAAAGTCGCCAAGACCCACGAGGGCCAGTACGTCCTTTGCCCGACGCCGGCGCTGGCGAGGGCCGTAGCCCGCTATCTCGAGGGGCAACTCAGCATTGCCAGCCACCGTCCGCCACTCGAGCAGGACCGGCGACTGAAACACGAAGCCGTACTCCCGGCGCCGCCGGGCCTCGTGGGGCGAGTGACCGCACACGGTGATGCCGCCACCGCTAGGCCGTTCCAGGTCCGCCACCAGGCGAAGCAGCGTGGACTTGCCCGACCCGCTCGGACCAAGGACGGCCACGAACTCCGCGGCCCCCACCGCCAGGGAGAGGGGGCCCAGGGCACTTATGGGCTTGTCGTCGTCGAACACCTTTGTGATCCCCGCCAGCTCGACGATAGCAGGCGGTCGCGCGGCAATCACGAGGTCGCCGTGGCCCTTCCGACCAGGTCAGCCTCCGGCGCCTTGTAGGGCAAAGGAGCCTTCACTAGAATGGAGCCTCGCTGGAGGGGTCGCATAGTCCGGCCTAGTGCGCGCGTCTCGAAAACGCGTAGGGGTTCTGCCCCTCGTGGGTTCGAATCCCACCCCCTCCGCCTAAGCCTGCGATGGCGTCTACCGCGGCGGCCGCCCTATGTCTGTCGAGCCGTAGACTGTGGGGATGTAGGCCCGCTCCGTCAGGGTGGCGGAAGCGATGGTGTGGACCTCGAGCTGTGCCTGACGTGGATAGGCCCCCTCGTTCCCGGCGCGATCGCGCCCCCGGGCCCGGAAGCCGTAGCTCTTGCCCAGCTCTCCACTGAAGTCCCGACTCGACGCCGTGGAGTCCGTGATCCAGTCCAACCAGGGGCCCGACGCCACCCGATACTGCACGTCGATGCCCACGGTGCCGCTGCCTCCTGGGTCAATCTGGGCCCACGTCACGGGAAAGGTGGGCCGATCCACTCCGGAGGTCCCCAAGAACCACACCACCGGGGCGAGGCCATCAACGTGGGTTTCGGCGAGGGCGGCGCCGAAGGGCTGAATGTTCCCCGCCTGGTCCACGGCGCGGACTCGGAACTGGTACCGTGCGCCTTGACCGGGTTGGTCGAAGGTCAAGCTCGAAGCCCGGACACCAAGGGCCAAGTCGCCCCACGCCCCGCCGCCGATATTGTACTGGACGTCGTAGTGCAGGATGCCGCTGGCCAAGGGTCCGGCACCAGGGGCGGTGCCCGGCTCATCTCGCCCGGACCAGGACACCTCGAAGGGCCCCGGCACGAAGGGGGGCAAGGGAACGATGGTGGACACCGGGGCGGTGAGGTCAACCACGGTGGTGGCCTGGGCGTCCCCGGTTGAGACCTCCTCGTTCCCGGCCACGTCCACGGCAGTGACGCGGAAGCTATAGCGGTGGCCATCTTGGGCCCCGGTGAAGACTCCGGCCATGGCCTTGGTGTTGGGTTCAATGAGGAGCCAGGGCTCCTCATCACGGCGGCCCCACACCCGGAAATAGTCGATGCCTGTGGCCGGATCCGGGTCTTCGCCCTCCCACTCCAAGGCAAAGGAGGAGCTGTTGGTGTAGGGCGGCAGAGGCTTCATAGTGGACACTGGCGGGACATCGTCGATGGCCACGTCCAGCCTCAACTCCGGTTCCCGATCGCTCTCTCGGCTACCAAACTCCCTGTAGGCTCCGTCGGCCTCGAAGCCCTGAATGTAGACCCCTTGGTTATCCCATTCGCCGGACCACCAGCGCCGCGCCAGGCGCCCCACATCGAAGCTGTGCCAGCCGCTCTCGGGGCCCAGGCTCCGGGTCTCCTGGCGATCGTCATCCGAGGCGGGCTGGCCGTCCCAGGTGACGCCGCCTTCTGTCCAGGCTCCGGTAACGCGGCGGATCACGATGTCCCGGGACGGATCGCCCCCCGGGCCGCCCCGCATATACAAGCTAATCTCGCCGTCGAGGACCACCTCGTCCGGCTCTAGATCCTCGAGATCCCAGTAGACGAAGCTCCGGGTGGCTCCGAAGCCGGAGCGATCGCCCACCAACAGGCGCTCGTCGCCCCCGAAGTTTTCCCCGGGCCGGCCGCTGGCCACGAAGGCATCTTCGCTTGCCTCCAGAGTGCGCTCCCCGCCTCCACTGCCGCCTGGGCCGACCGGCATCCGAGGCACCGGCTTGGTCCCCAGCCGGGGATCGGGGGGCCCCGGGTGTAAGACCCCAATGGCGCCTTGGTCAGCCGCCGCCGCGGCGCCGGCGGCGGCCGCCACCAGGGCCAAGGCAGCTAGGAGCGCTGCCGAAAAGCCCCTTCGACATTCGGCCCGGGCTGCTATCTGCGGATTCTCCATGCTCTCCTCCCCCATGCCCCGTTGATGACAGCTACAGCTCGCCGCCCTCCAGATTCACAGGCAGATAAACCCGCCACTCGGTGGGGCCCTGGGGCGTGGCAGTGGCAACGGCAGCCGTGGGGCTGGGGGTCGCTGAAGGCCGGGGACTGGTGGGCGTCGGCGTGATCTCGGAGCGCACGATTATGTCCGGATTCGGCAGCGGCATCCGCGGAGCTGTGCCGTCGCTGTACCATAGGGCCAGCTCGCTCAACTCCGCCACCGGGTACGTCTCGTCCTCGAAGATCATCCGCGCGTCGTAGTCAATGCGAACCCCCCCTGGGGGCACCGGGTTGAAGTCCCAGATCATATCCCGGTATGCCGGTCCGCCGGCGAAATTGGTGGGGAGCGGCTGCACCGACGACGGCAGCACCTCGGCGCCACTGTGAACGAAGTCCTCCACCTCGATGCGGGTCAGCTCCAGCCCCCTGAGGAGAAGGGGCACCAGCATCTGCAGCCGGCTGTCAATGCTGCCGGAGTCTACACCCCAGGCCCACTTGCTGAGTTGGCCGCTCCGGGAACCCCACAGTCCGCAAAAGGTGCCGGTGCAGTCGCTAGCCGCCTCGACGTAGTGGAGGTAGCGGCTGTCGGGGAACATCAGGAAAACGACCTTGACGCCGGCGTTCCGGGCCGCCTGGGTGACCGTGGGCATGTTGACCAGCGCGTTGTCCTTGTCGGGTCCGGCCGCGATGATCAACACGATCTTGTCGTTACCCTCGATGCCATCGCGGTCGATCAACTGGGTGGCGTCCCGAAAGGCAGCCGGCAGACTCCGGACATCGTTTTCCTCCGACAGGCGGATGCGATCGATGGCCACCAGCATGGCGTCGCGATCACTTGTCAGGGGCTTGTTGACCTGCTTCTTGTCGGCGTAGGTGATCAACCCGGCCGTCGACTTGGTGAAGTCCATGCTGTTCACGAAGTTCTTCAGGGCCGACTTCGTCGGATCGATGAAGCCGTCCTCGAACATGGTGACTGACCGGTCCACCACGAAGAAGATGTTGATCCCGCGGCTGCCGCCCTCGCAGCTGCCGTCCACCTGGATGTGGACGTGCACAGTAGAGCTCACGACGATCTCCGGCGGCAGCACCGTGCGGTCGTAGGTGACGCCGCATGGCAGATCCTGGGAAGGCGAAGCCATCCGGGCCCGGCCGATGGGCGCCGCGCCAGGCAAGGGGGACGGTAGGGCGCCGCCATGGCCGCCTCCGGGGCCAAGGTGGATGGTCTCAGCGGCCGGCGCCGGCGTCACCCCGGGGAGGGCGGCCAGTCCACCCAAGGCAACCAGGGCCGCGGCCCAGACCACAGGGCGCGGTGCCGTCACGGGCGCCCGAGGTCCGCACCCTGGGCCGCGAAGGGCAAGAACACGGCCATGGTGCCCCGGGGCGTGGCCGAGGGCACCGGCGTGTCCGTGACCCGATCCACCGTGGGGCTGGCGCTCGGAGTGTCAGTGGCCGCCACCGTAGCCGTGGGCGTCACGTCCAGGGTCGGACTCGGAGTGGCCGTCGGCTGGGGCGGGAATCCATTGCAGAAGGACGGGTCGCCCCGAGCATGGACGCAGATCTCGGGCCGGTCCAGGGCTAGCGTCCTCGTGCTCTGGTCGTTGTAGTAGAGGGTGATCTCGGAGACCAGGCTGGGGCTGAAAACTTCGTTGGCCACGTTGTCGGCCGCCTTTATGCGGTACTTCACCTCTTGGCCGCCCGGGGGCAGAACCCCCGGGAATGCCCAAGAGTAGTCGTTGGCGAAGAGGTTGTCTGGGGGCTTCGGGCTCGAGGAGCCGGGCACCAAGCTGACCGCCGAGCGCAATGACTCGAACACCTCAGACTCACTCGCGCGCTTACCCTTGACGAGCATCTCGGCCAGCTCGTCGGCGATCTTGGCGAAGTCCCGGGCATCGGGGGACGGATCCCAGCGGGCCCAGCCGTTGGTGGCGCAGAAGGCCATACGGTATCCGGCGTTCTCGAGGCCCACCACCATCACGTGAACCCCCGCGTCGTGGGCGGCCCGGCACGCGGAATCGAGGTCGATGAGGGGTTTGGACGTGACAGCGGCCCCGGCATCCACCACGAAGAGCACGTTGGTGATCTCGGACTCCTCGGCGCCCGTGGGCAGCCGCTCGGTGGCGTCGCGAATGGCGGGTCCGGCGCCCGCGGAGTTGCCGATGGGCTCAACGGAGATGCGACCGATGGCGCCGAGGAGCGCCTCCTTGCCGTCATTTCCGCCCCGGAGCACGACCCGGTTGGAGTAGTCCTCGGCATAAAGGGTCAAGCCCCCTTTGGAGCCGTTCAAGTAGTTGACGGCATTCACGAACCTCAGGAGGCCCTCTTTCACGTTAGCCAAGGCGGCGCGCCGCGGCCCCCCTAAGAGGCCGGTGTTCTCCACGACGAGGAAGAAGTTCACGACCCGGTCCTCCCCCGTGCACGTGAAGTCGTAGTTGATGGTGACCTCCACCTCGCCCCCGACCTCCACGACCCGGGGCTCGATGACCCGGGAGGCCTCAGGATTGCATGGTATCGGCCCCTCCGGAATGGGGGTGGCCGTCGCTTGGCGAGGCGCGCTCCCCGTGGCGGCGGAGCCCCTTGGGGCGGCCGCGGAGGCCAGAGCAGCGAAACTCGCCACAACGGCGAAGGCCACGAATCGCTGGGAAGTGGACATAATGACACCCCTTGGCAGCAACCGATTTGGCGAAACGACGGGGCGCGCACACCCTTGGCGCGCCGCGCCGCGCCTTCCGACGCACCGGCACCGCCGGCAATCGGCCGGTCCGGCTTGTCCGCTGTTAGCATACCCCACGGCCCGCGGCCAGGCAAAGGGTTCACCCCGAACCAGAAGCGCCTCATGTTTCGAGGCCCCCGCAGCGCGGGGCGAATGCCAAAGGGGCTTTTAGGCCAGGCTCCTAGTCCAGGCCGCACAGCAGCTCGCGGCGGAACCCCCGGAGGGCGGCGTCGAGGTCGGGGGCGACGTCCACGTGGCCCGCCAGGGCGGGCCGGCTGGCCACCCTCGCCAGCCAGTCGCGCGCCACGTGACCACCGAGACCGACCACGGCGAGGTTCACACCACCGAGGCGCAGACGCTGGGCAGCGGACACGGCCGCATCGGCGTCGCCCACGCCATCGGTCACCACCACCACCAGGCGTTGCCGACTGCTCCCGGCCGCCTCGGGCGCCAGCAGCCGGCCGGCAGCATCGAGGCCGGGGGCCAGGCGGCTCCCCCGGCCGAGGTGACCGTACATCAGTCCTAGGGCCGACACGACGGCGCCCCGGCTACCGGACAGCCCTTCCAGCACCACCGCCCCGTCACCGTAGGCCACGACGGCAGCCCGCTCCATGGGATAACGCAGCGAGTCAGCAAAGGCGGCTGCCGCCCTCAGGGCGTAGTCCATCTTGACGCCCCCTGCGGGCACTGGATCCAACATCGACGCCGAGGTGTCCATCACGAACACCACGTCCCCAGGTGGCCCGGGCACGACGCAGTGGCTCCGCGCTAGAAACGGCAAGAACACGAGTCGCAGGTGTGGCGTGGGAGTGGCACCTGGAGTGGCGGTGGCTGGAGGCGGCGTCATTGTCAGGGCCGTGACCACCTCGACCTCGGGCACGGGGAAGTCCACCCTCTGGGCCGGGCCACGATCCAGGATTAGGTCGGCTGCTGCCCGAGCGCTCACAGCCTGGCGGCCGAGGGCTTTGGCCTCCAACTCGTACTCCACCGCGAGGCCCGCTGGGGGCCAGACCCCGAACTGCCATACGAGGTCTTGTCCCCTTTTCCGAGGCACGGGGAAACCCGAGCCGAATACGTAGTCGAAGGCCGCCGGCAAGGTGTTCGTGATGGTGGCAGCCGTGGGGCGCACGGTGCCAAGATCCCGGGCGATTTGCTGGAACAGGCTGGGGAAACGGCTCGACGTGCCTTCGGTGTAGAAGAGGCTGGCTGATGAGGCCATCTCCTCCAGCATTTCCACGTCGGCGTCAATGCCGGCGCCGATTGTGACGATGGTGATGCCCGCCTCCTTTGCCAGGCGCGCCTCCGCCAACGCCTCCTCCGGGCCACCGTCGTTGGCGCTGCCCACCAGCAGGATCATCACCTGCTCTGGATCGGGCACCACCGCCAGGTCCCTCCCGGCCTCCAGCAATCCCTGGCCGGCCCGGATCCCCATGGTGAGGTTGGAGCCCAAGCGGGGGAAGAAGCGCTGGGCGGCTAGAGCCACCTCGTCTGGGTCGTCAGTCAGAGGTGCCAGCACCTCGCCGGTGAGGCTGTAGCGAGCCAGGCCAACCCGGGCCACGCTGAAATCGAGGGCGTCGACAAAGGCCCGCACGGCCAGCTTCATGTAGTTCATGCGGGTACCGGCCATGGCCACGGAGTTGTCGAACACGAGGGCGGCGTGCAAGGGTATTTGCACCGCCGAGCAGTCCGCCTGGAGGGTGAGGGCGATGGTGACACGGCCCCCGAGCGCAACCGTGTCCGGGCTGGCCACTTGGTTGGCCTCGGCCTGGCAGGCGCGCTGCCCGGGGCCCCGGGCGGTTGCTGGCGCCGCCGCGGTCACGGACCATACCGTGGCCGTCACAAATACCGCTGCCAGGGCTGCCAGGCGCATCTGCTGCTCCCTCTCCGTGGACCGACTGCTGTCGCGGACGCGTTAGGTCGTGGTCCCACTGGCCGCACCGCGACGTCGTCGGGACTCAACTATTCGGGACTCAACTATAGGGGTGGCGTTCGGACGACGTGAAGAAGGGCGCGTCGGTGACGCGCCCCTCTTCAACCCCTGCCCCGGTGGGATAATCGAGTTGTCGGAGGCCGGTGGGAGCTTGGTGGCCAACGCGGACTTGGAATCGGTGCTGGCGTTGCCATGGCCTCTCGGAATCTAAGGACGCGCCCGCGGGCCCAACGGATACGGTTGGTTTCACACCAGGGGGCCGATAGGCCATGCTCCTCCTAGCCGGAGGGGAGGGCCGCCTGGCCCCTCGGTCGGCCCCCTAGCCGGAGGGGAGGGCTGCCTGGCCCCTCGGCCGGCCCCCTAGGTGGCCGGCTGTCCTTGGGGACGCCCGGAGCGGCTGGTAAAATGCCCCGTTGGAGGCCTCGGAGAGGTCGCATAGCCTGGTCTAGTGCGCGCGACTGGAAATCGCGTTCCCCGAAAGGGGACGAGGGTTCGAATCCCTCCCTCTCCGCCACGGCCATCACGTCCTCGGACCTGGTGGCCCCATTGGTGGGCGCCAACCACGTTCGTTGGCCTTCTTGGCCAGGCGTCCACTTCGGGACCCGGGTCCCGGCCCCGGGGCTGTTTGTGTCGTCGGTTCACAGCGCGCCCAGGGCCACCGCCGGGGCCGCCCGATTCTGGCAACGGAGGCCGCCGCGGGTTAGAATACGCCGCCGACTCAACCAGCCGGCCGCTCGCCTGCCGTCGGACCACCCGTACTGCGCCATGCCTTGTCACGGCGCGGGTCTGGCACGCGAGGCCGCGGACGTCGGATTCGCGGCGACCCACTCGACATGCCGGCGCCACGCCGCTCGATTAGCGGGGGGAATACCATGACGGGGGACCACTCGGATCTCGCCTGGCGTGTTGGCGGGCCCCAGGGCTCAGGGGTTGACACGGCGGCACGCCTCTACGGCTGGGCGTGCGCCCTGGGCGGCCTCAATGTGTTCGGGCGGCGCGAATACTACTCGAACATCATGGGCCGGCATTCCTACTACGACATCCGGGCCTCCACTGCCCGGGTGACGGCTCACCGTGATCGGATCGACCTGTTGGTGAGCTTCGAGCCCGAGAGCCTCGCGCGCCACGCCTTGTCAGTCGGCGACGCCGGGGCCGTGGTCTACAACTCCGCCGACGCGGACGTGGCCCTGGAGAGGATCACATTCCTCGACCACCGGTACCGGGACGATCTGGTGGAGCACCTTGCCGAGCGGGGCCTGCCGCCTACCACCGCCGGCCTCCTGGAGGAGGCGAAGGGCCGAGGCCTCCTACCGGTGATGGTGCCCTTCGACGAGCTCGCGGCCGCCCTGGCCGTCAAGATGGACGTGCCGAAGTCACTGGCCGATCGCACCCTGAACACCATGGCGGTGGCCGTGTCCACAGCCCTGGTTGGCTTCGACCGCCGTCACACGTATGCGGCCCTTGAGCGCACCTTCGCGGAGAAGGAGAAGGTGATCGCCCTCAACAAAGAAGCGGTGAACGTGGTTTACGACTTCGTCCGTCGCGAGTATGAAAGGGACGCCTTCGACCGCCAGTTGGCGGAGGTGGACGATCCGCCCCCGCGGCTCTTCGCGGCGGCCGCCCAGGTCGTCGCCATGGGCAAACTGGCGGGGGGTCTGGGGATGCAGACCTACTATCCCATCAGCCCGGCAACGGACGAGAGCGTGTACCTCGAAGGCCACTCCTCCTTCCCCACGGCGGAGGGCGGAGACGCCGCCGTGACCGTTGTCCAGACTGAGGACGAGTTGTCGGCCATCACCATGGCGTGCGGGGCGGCCCTCACGGGGGCCCGTAGCGCGACTGCCACGTCGGGTCCTGGCTTCTCCCTTATGGCCGAGGCTTTGGGGTGGGCCAGCACCAACGAGGTGCCAGTGGTGATCACGTTGTGGCAAAGGGGTGGGCCGTCCACGGGAATGCCGACGCGAACGGAGCAAGGGGATCTTCTGTTTGCCGTCCACGGCGGACACGGCGATTTCCCCCACATTGTCATGGCGTCGGCGGACCTCGAGGAAGCCTTCTACGACGCGGCCGAGGCGTTCAACTACGCCGACCGATTCCAGATGCCGGTGATCCACCTGATGGACAAGGCCATGGCATCAACGTCCCAGACGCTTCCCGTATTCGACCCCAAACGCGTTACAATCGATCGCGGCGCCATGTGGGAGGCGCCAGGCACTCCGGGAGAAGAGTACGAGCGCTTTCGCCCCACGGAGAGCGGCGTCACGCCCCGGGCGGTGCTCGGTCAACCGGGGGGCACCCACTGGCTAACAGGGGCCGAGCACACCCCCAGGGGCCGCGTCACGGAAGACCCGGTCATTCGCGAGACCCAGATGGAAAAGCGGATGGGCAAGCTAGAACTCGTGACGCGGGAGATCCCGCCTGGTGATCAGGTGCGGGTGTACGGCTCCGACAAGGAGCAGCCCGACCTGACCTTGCTCAGCTGGGGCTCCACGAAGGGGGTCATCCGGGAGTCCCTGGCCGGGCTGGAAGACGAGGGGATGAAGGTGCGCTGGGTCCACCCGCGGCTCCTGTGGCCCTTCCCGGCCCAGCGGATGACCGAGCTCCTGACCGGGGGGGGCCCAGTAGTGGTGGTGGAGCTGAACTACTCTGGCCAGCTAGCCCGGCTCCTCAGGGAGCAGACGGGGATCGAGGTCGATCACGTCGTTGTCAAGTACGATGGACGCCCCATGTCCGCCCGCGAGGTGAGGGAGGCCCTAGTCGCCGTCGCCGCGGGCGGGGCACCCAAGCGCTTAGTGTTGCGCAACCCCCTCGAGTGAATAACCGGAAAGGCACTGGACCGTGACATCGCCAACCACCGCGCCCGCCCGGGAGCCTCGGGTGAGCGTCAAAGACCTGCGGCCCCCGTACCAGAGCGACTGGTGCCCCGGATGTGGCGACTTCGGGATCTTGAATGCCCTGTACCAGGGAGTGGCCGCCCTCGACATCGCGCCGGAAAAGCTGGCCGTGTTTGGCGGCATCGGTTGTTCTGGAAAGACTCAGTATTATGTCAATACGTATGGCATCCACACCTTGCACGGCCGGGTGCTGCCCTTTGCCACGGGGGCGAAGCTGGCCAATCCGGAGCTGACTGTGATAGCGGTCGGGGGCGACGGCGACGGCATGGCCATCGGCGCCGGCCACTTCGTGAATGCGGGGCGTCGCAACGTGGACCTCACCTACATCCTCTTCAACAACGAGGTGTATGGCCTCACCAAGGGCCAGGCGTCCCCCACCCTGCCCCTGGGGCTGCAAACGAAGTCGTTGCCCGAGCCCAACATCCAGGGCCAGCTAAACGCCATGACCCTGGCCTTGACCAGCGGCTTCACGTGGATCGGCCGCGGGTACTCGTACAACGTGCACCAGCTGGTGAGCCTCATCAAGGCCGCGATCGAGCATCCGGGCCTGGCATACGTGGAGGTGTTGCAGCCGTGCCCGACTTACAACAACCTGCACGACAAGGTGTACTACGCTGGAGGCGGGCTGGAATCGGGCCGCAAGCGCCTGTACGACGTGGCCGATGACGGCTACGACCCCCGGATCCCGGCGGACGCCGACGAGGCCACCCTCATGGCGCATCTCTGCCGGTTCGTGGAGAAGGCCCACGAGTGGGGAGACTCCATTCCCACGGGCGTGTTCCTCGAGAATCGGGAGGTCACGACCTTTGCCGAGCGCATCACCCGGTTGACTCCTACCTACAAGGATCGGCCCCCCGCGAAGAGGGTTCTGGCCGACAGCCAGGGGCGAACGGTAGTGGACCTAGGGGCGCATTTCGACGAGATCATGGTGTAGGAGCAGGGCCGCCCGGCGTTCTTGCGTTTAGAACGTTTGTTCTGCTATACTGTGGACCTGATCGCCCGTGGCGCGGGAGGCGCCGGCCCCCCCCCCCCCCGCGCGCCCTCCCGAAACGTCATGCCAGCCGATCCCATCGCCTTCCCCCGAAATCCAGCTGGGCCGGGGCGCGCCCCCGACCCCACATCCGTCGCCCAAGCCATCAACGCCCGCCTCCGGGCCCGAGTCATTCGGGTGGGGCCCGGGCCACCAGAAGGCCGGGGCGCCACCACCGGCTTCGAGGCCCTCGACGCCGCCACGGGGTGGGGCGGCTTCCCCCAAGGCCACATCACGGAACTCATCGGCCGCGCCACCTCTGGCCGGGCCACTGTGGCCGCCAGAGCCGTGGCTGCCTCTCGGGGGCATTCCGCCTGGGTCGACGTTAGGGGCGCCCTCGATGTGGATCGCTTGCTCCAAATGGGCGTCGACCTCGAGAAGCTGGCCATCCTCCGGCCAAAGCGTCCCCGAGACGCCGTGGCCGTCACGGCCCAAGTGGCCGCCGGGGGCCTCTTCACCCTACTCGTCCTCGACTCTCTAGCCGACCTGGGCCAGGGCGGCCCAACATCCCGGTGGGTGGGTCAGTTGGTTCGAGTCCTGACGCCGCGGCTGGGCGGCTCCCCCACCGCCGCCCTGATCCTCACCACCCCCGACCAGCACTTCCGCTCCCTCGCCCACGCGGCGGCGCTACGAATTGCCTTCGCCCAAGCAGGTCTGCTGCGCCGCGGTGGGGTGCTCCGGGGGTGGCGCTCCCGCGCAACGGTGGTGAAGGGCCGAGGTCCCCATGGGACAACAGTGGGGCTGGAGATGTGGCTGCCATGAGCCTCGCCACCAGCCCGGAGCGGGAACGATCACCCCGCCGGCCCAGCCAGGGACGATCAAGCCGGGGCGGTGGGGGTCGGCGCGTCAAAGGCCCTGGCCAAGAGCGGGTAGCGTGCATCAATCTACCCCACGTGGCCACGGCCATCGAGGAGCGGGACAATGCCCCCCTTGCGGGCCGGCCCTTGGCCATCGAGACACCGGAGCCTGGGCCCCGGACGGTCTACGACCTCTCCCGCACCGCCCATCGAGCCGGGGTACGAAGGGGCATGACCCTAACCCAGGCCCGCAAGGTGTGCCCCCAGATCACGATCCTGCCGCCCCGGCCCGACGTCTACCGCGACACCTTCCAGGCCATGCTCCGCGTCCTCACCGCCTTCACCTCGGCCGTGGAGCCGGCCGATCTCGAGGGCAGCTGGCTCGCCACCACCCGCCTCGTTCCCCGAGGCGGCCTGGAGCGTTCCTTGGCCAAGGAGCTGGCGGCGGGGGTGAGGAAAGAGATCGACCTTGCCGCCCGGGTGGGCCTGGCCCACGGGAAGCTGACCAGCCGGATCGTCACCCGGTACCCGGGCCCCGACGTCCTGGTGCTCCCCAAGGGGCGGGAGGTGCCCTTCCTGGGGGGTCTTGCCATCGCCTACCTGCCAGTGAACGCCGAGGCCCTCCGGTGCATCACCCTCCTTGGCCTCACCAAGATCCGGCAATATGCGGCCCTGCCCTCCCGAGGCATCCTGCCTCGCTTCGGCTACCAGGGCCTGCGGGCCTATCTCCTGGCCCACGGCCAAGACGATCCCCGAGTGCGCCCCTACCGCACGGCCCCCTACTTCCAGGCCGAGCATGTCTGTCCCGACGCCGTGGCCGACCTCCGGATCGTGGGGCGCATCCTCGATAAGACCACTAGCCAGGTAGCCACGGTCCTCGCCTCCCAGTACCAAATGGCCCGATCCCTGGTCGTCATCCTCGTTCTCGAGAACGGCCGCCGCATCGAGCGACGGCGCACCATGGACGAGCCGGCGGCGGGGCCCCGGGTTCTGCGCACCAACGTCGAGGCCCTCCTGGCAGGCGTGACTTGGGAAGCGCCGGTGGAACGAGTCTCGGTGGCCGTCCAGGGGCTGTGCCCGACCCTCGGCCGGCAGCTCGACCTTTTTCGCCAAGACCTGGAGGCCCGCAAAGGGGTGGAGCGCATCCTGCACCACATCCAGGCCAAGTACGGGCCCGACGTGGTGTTGCGGGGGCAACCCCTAGAGCCCGGATCCCCCCTTCCCGAGCGCCGGGCCTATGCCGCCCCCTGGCCGGCCACGTGAGGCCCCGGGCCATGCGACAATTCCCAAGCGGCGACCCCCTCCGCGTTCACACCGACCCCCAAGGCCAGCCCCGAGCCTTCGTCTGGCACGGAGCGACCCACCGGGTGGCCTCCATAGAGGAGGTCCGCGAGCCCCACCTCGACTGGTGGTCCCCCGACGGAGAGGTACACCGCCTTTACTACCTCGTCGTGACCCACCGGGGGCTAATCTGCGAGGTCTACCGCGATGTCATCGCCAACGCCTGGCGCCTCGCGCGAATCTTCGACTGACGACCGAGGAACGGCCGCCAGCCCCATCTCGGCCGCCAACTCCTCACACCGGGCCACCTCCGCCACCATGCCCCCGGCCTCGAAGCCACCCTTCGCCTCCTCGAGGTTCCGCCGGGCCCCCTCCCCATCTCCAAGCCGGGCCGCGGCCCTGGCCGCGTCGACCTTCAGCCGCAGGAGATCGGTTACCGGCCCCCGATCCACCAGGACCCCCCGGGCGGAGTCGAAGCCAGCCTTCGCCTCCTCAAGGCGCCCGGCCGCCAGGGCAGCCCGACCCTGGCACCAATCGCACTGGGCCGCTGCCGGGGCGTCCCCAGCCGCCACCAACACATCCCGGGCTGCCACCGCTTCGTCGCGCCCCTCCGCCTCCTTGCCCTGGTCCACCAGGGCGAACCCGCGATTGACCCGGCACACCGCGACGCCTCGCTCGTCTCCAAGGGCCGCCATCGCCCGGCGGGCCTCCTCGTAGCAGGCGACGGCTTCTCCAGGGCGCCCCGCCAGGCACAGGGTGTTGCCCAAACTCACGGCGCAGGCGGCCCGATCTGCCTGACAGTCGGCCGCCTCAAATTCCCGCGCCGCTGCTTCGTGACGCGCCACCGCCTCATCGAACCGTCCCAGATCGGCCAGGACCCTCCCCAGGGCATCCTGGGCCGCGGCAGCATGGGATGCCAAACCCAGGGCCTCGTAGGCCGCCCACGCCGCCCGAACCCGGGCCTCCGCCGCGTCTGGCCGGCCTGCCGCCAGCAGCAGGCCGCCAATGTTGAAGTCGCAATCGGCCAGGCGCCGCTTCAGCCCCGCCGCCTCGTACACCCCTCGGGCCTCTTCCAAGGCCCCAACGGCGGCCTCGACCCGGCCCAAGTCCCCAAGCACCAGGCCTACATTGTGACGGCACATGGCGGCCTCCACCCCCATGCCCGCCCCTTCGTAGGCCTGACGAGCCCGGCCAAGGGTCACCAAAGCCTCGTCATAGCGGCCGGCGCTTCGGAGCACGAGGCCAAGGTTGTGATCGCACCTGGCCACGTCCACGGACTCGCCCATATCAACAAAAGCCCCCCGCGCTGCCTCAAGGCGCTCGAGGGCCTCCTCGTCCCGGCCGAGACTCAAGAGGGCATTGCCCGTGTTCATGTCGCACCGGGCCACGGCCTGGGGGTCACCGCCAGCCTCGGCCAAGAGGACCCGCACTCGGTCCAGGACGTAAAGGGCTGCCTCGTACTCCCGGCGATCGTGGAGCACCGTCGCAACGCCCATCGCGGCGTGGGCGGCGTCGACGGTGTGGCCCTGGCCCTCATAGGCATCCCAGGCGGCCTCATATCGCTCCTGGGCAGCCCGGCTCTCCCCGACGGCCTGGAGGACGGATCCCAGGAGCCGATCGCAGCTGGCGGTCTCTTCCTCCAGGCGGGCCGCCGCAAACTGCTCCCGGGCCGCCTCCAGGGGCACCCGAGCATCGTGGAACCGATCCATGGACAGGAGCACCTCCGCCGATGAACGACGGCAAAAGGCGGCTCGAATGTCCCCAGCCGCCCCGAAGGCGTCGGCTGCGCGCGTCAGGAAGTCCACTGCTTCCTCGAATCGGCCGTCGCGGCTAAGGGACTCCGCCAGCTCGGCGAAGCGCATGCCGGCCGCAAACTGCGGGCTGTCCCGCCTGCCCGGTGGCGGAAAACGGCCGGTCACAGTCCGGCCCTCGCACCACGGCCGAACAGGGCCTCGAGGATGCGATAAGCCGGTGCCTCCGGGAAGTAGGCGCCAACATCGTCCACGGCCTGGCGGCCAATGCGCCGCCGGAGGGCATGATCGGAGGCCAGGCGCCAGGCCGCGGCGAGGCAAGCCTCCTCGGCGCCGGTGTCCACCACGAGGCCGTTTTCCTCGTGGCGCACGAACTCCACTGCACCCCCTTCCCCGGGAACTGCCACTGCCGCCCCGCAGGCCATCGCCTCCAGGGCAGTGAGGCCCATCGCTTGGTGGGTGGAGAAATCGAGGAACACATCGACGTCGTTCAGCAATCCCGCCACCTGGCGCTGATTCAACACTCCTGCGCCACGCCACGGAAAGTCCCAGGCCAACTCCCGAAATGCCGAGTCATCGGCCTCGACGCCGAAGAGCCACACCTCGACGCTGGAGCCGCCGTGGCGGCACAGGTCCTTGAGGACCCGCATGGTGCGCCCCGGGGCCCGGTACGGGCTGGCCGGCCGGATCATGGCCGCGGCACGCACCGGCCGCGACGGCCACCTGGGGCCAGGGCGGGGCCAGGGCCTGAACAGATCCACGTCGGCGCTCACCCCCACTACCTGGCACGAGGCGCCCGTATGTCGCTGGACCTGCCGGGCCGTCCAGTCTGTCTTGGCGAAGAGCACCAGGTCGTCGAAGCGGGTGTAGGAGTCCCAGGCCTGCTGGAAACCCGTGGCGCCCGGCGGGTACATGTAGGGCTCGAAATCCTGGACGTAGTAACCCCTGACGGTGGCGTCGGCCAGGGGTCCCAGCCAATCCACGGAGTAGTGGGCCGTGGCCACTACCGCCCCAAAGGAGCTCCCCACCTCGGCAAGATCGGCGCGATCGCCGTAGACGACCTCGACGCCAGGGGCCGGGTAGGCAGCCTCGAAGGCCCGGCGATTCTCGAGACGGTTGTAAAGGGCCACCTGCACCCCCATTCGGGCCATAGCCCGGGCCTCGTACAGCACCACGTTTGCCCCCCCGCCGGGGGGGAGTCTTCCCGCTTCTGACGCTCCACAGCAGGCCAGTAAGAAAAAGCGTCCCGCCACGAAAAAATCCTCA
>CAZXNP010000004.1:0-20007 GCA_964642035.1 uncultured Anaerolineales bacterium
AGGCAAACACTCTCGAGAGAGCAGCGCCGACGCGCGCCTTGACCGAGCGCCCACCTGTGCCTGCGCGCCGGCCCGGGCCGGGGCACGGAGAAGACCTTTGCCATCGCGGTGCTGCCGCTGCCCATCGACCCCGACGAGCGGGTCTCCGTGCAAGTCTGGTCCATGGAGCACAGATGGCCGGCCGTGGAGCCCAGCATCGTCTGCACCAGCGACATGGCCGCGGCCGCTATAGACCTTGGCGACGCCGCTGCATGGGCTGGGGCCGCCCCGGGCCTGGCGATTCCCCGGGCCGAGTATCGCCTCGGCATAGCTCCTGGAACGACCCTCACCACCACGACAACCCTCACCGGCACGGTCCTGTACAATCAAGACCTGATCCTCTACTACAAGGTGGAGCTCGGCGCCGCCCCGGCACCTACCGAGTGGATCACCATTGGCACCACACACCGCTCCTTCGTTCAGGACGGCCCCATCGAGGTCCTCGATGCCCCCTCACTGCCAGCCGGCGACTACGTCGTGCGCCTCGTCCTCGTGAAGCGGGACGGCAACTTCCTCCGTCCTCCATTCAGCGTCCCCATTCATGTGTCGCGGTAGGAGTCCGTAGTTGGCCATCGTGGTCTTTCTACCCCAGTCCCCTCGGCGTCAATCGGGGCAGCGGCGGTGACAACCGTGACCGTCGTCGGCCTCTTCGACGACTCGGAGGCCGCCGCTCGAGTCCTCCACCAGTTGGCCGAGTCGCCCCTCGATCCGCACTCCGTGTCGGTTCTGCATAAGGACCCGGTTCGCCAGCACTCACTGTCCACTGCAGCCGGCTTCCATCCCAACAATTCCGCCATCACGGCCGCTGTCGCCGGCGCCATTGTCGGGGGGGCCATTGGAGCCGCAGCCACCGCAGTGGCGCCGCTCCTAGGGTACCTCCTCAACGCGGCCCTGGGGGCAGTTGTGGGCGGCCTCGCCGGCGCAGCCTCCGGGGTATTCACCCGCCCCTTGGCGATTCCGCCCGATGATGCGGAGGCCCTTGCCACCGCCATCGAAGACGGCGCCGTGGCCGTCATAGTCCGCGCCGACGGCATGCCAACGGCCCACGCCATCGGGGACCTATTCCGGGCTGCGGGGGCCCGCGGCCCACGGGCCAGCGCCGCCTCCGATGATCCCTTTTCGACGCCCCCGCCGTCGTCCGAGCCCACTGCCGCCCGAGGGCCATCGTCCCTCCATGACCCTTTCCTCCCGCCCGGTCGACGCGGGTCCGAACCGTGACGCTTCTTGGGAAGCTACCCAATCCCGTCATCTGGTCGGCAGCGGGTATGGTCCTTGTATCTGGGACCACCACTGTTGCCGTTCTCGACGGTTCCCTCCCCCACGCCTTGCCCACCATCCTTGCGCCGGCCGCCGCGGTGGTCGCCATTGCCACCGCCGCAACCCGCGCCTCCCGCGGCTGGCCGCCTTGGTCAGCCCAAGCGGTCATCGTCTTCGCCGTAGCGGGTGCCGCCGGCGGGCTCCTCTCCGCCCTTTGGTTCGTCGCGCGGCCCTACGTGTCCTTCCTGGAATCCACCGGCCTGCCTGTCCTCCTTGACGGTGTCAACTTCCTCCCCGCGCTGCTCGCCGCCGCCTTCCTTCGCCGTCCCGGATCCATTCTCGTTGCCATGGGGCTATCCCAGCTCGTAGCTCTTGCCGCCGTTCGCTCAGTCGCGCCGGCCATCTCCCTCCTCGACGTGCCCCTCGCCGTCGCCGCCGCCGAAGGCTGGCTCTTGTGGCGCGGACCTGACCGTCCGGCCGCGACAACCCTGGTTGGTGCCGGCCTACTCCTCGGGATCGGCTCCGCCGTCGCGGCCCTCACGGTCCACCCAGGGGCGCATGTTGAATCCTCCCTCTTGTCCATGTCGATCACTCGCGCCTCTTCTGGCGCCCTGGCCGGCTACTTCGTTTCCCGCTTGGTTCCCCGCATGCCGGCCCTCTGCCTGTGACCAAGATCTACACTGGCACGGGCGACGCCGGACGCACGTCCACCTTCGGCGGCCCCCGGGTACCCAAGAGCCACCCCCGGGTTCAGGCCTATGGCTCCGTCGACGAGCTGAACTGCGTCCTTGGAATCGCCCGCACCCTCGCCGACGACGAGATCGCCGAAGCCATCCTGGCCCTCCAGCGTCGGCTGTTTACCCTTGGCGCCGATCTGGCAACTCCGCCAGACTCCCCGAGCGCCGATCACGCATCCCGGGTTCCAGTCAGTTGGATCTCCGATCTGGAGGTGTCCATCGACCGCTATCAGACAGAGCTTCCACCTCTGAACAACTTCATCCTCCCCGGCGGATCGCCCGCAGCCGCCGCCCTCCATCTGAGCCGGGCCGTGTGTCGCCGGGCCGAGCGGGCATGCGTGGCGGCCACCATCGACGGCGAGGACATCAACCCCGAGGCAATCACCTTTCTCAATCGTCTGTCCGACTGGCTCTTCGTGGTGGCCCGCGTCGCGAATCAGCGAGGAGGGATACCGGACGAAGAATGGGCAGGGCCATGACCCTACAGGTTGATAGCAGTACTATTCACATTCATCTCTAAGTATCTCTTTGATAGGAGTAGTAGTAGGGCTGTGGGCATGTGGACAGCCGCAGCCGGTGACTGAGCCGGCGCGTGCGGATTGGGCCTAACGACGGTTTGGCGACGCAACATGTGGGCCCCGCTGGATACCGCCGCAGGCAGGTACAGAAGGTCGGGCAGTGGAAGCCGTGGGGGACACGTGTAGGCGGCCGCCAAGTGCCACAAGGTGACGTGAGGTCAGGCGGTCGGGAGCAGTCCTCGAGGCAGGGACGGCAGTTCTCGAGGGCAGTGGCGGCGGCGGCAGATAGCCATATTTATCCCCAGACACGGCGGCTTATCCCCGTTTTCGGCCGAGTTATCCACAGATAGCTGGACATCTGGCCTTGCAGGGGCCGCGCAGCCCGCCCCTCGGCGCACAAAGGGGCTCTCGGCCGGACTTCCGGCAACCTCAAGCGGCGTAGAGCCGCTCCTTGATCTGGATGACGTCCCGCCTCAATTTCGAGTCGGTGTCGATGAGGCGAGTGATCTTGCCGCAACCGTGGAGGATTGTGGTGTGATCCCGGCCACCGAGGTGTTGGCCAATCTGAGGATAGCTGGCATCAGACTCGTGGCGCATGATGAACATCGCTACCTGCCGGGGCTCGGCTACGCGGGCCCGGCGGCTCCGGCCGCACAGATCCTCTTCCGTGAGACCGAAATAGGCCGCCACCACGGTGAGCACCTTCTCGAGAGGCGGCGGCTCCCTGCGAACCATGATGTCGTCCAGGGCCCGGCGGGCGAGGTCGCTGGATACTGGTTCGCCGTGGCAGCGGGCGAAGGCGACGACCTTGTTCAGAGCTCCCTCCAGCTCCCGGACGTTGTGTTGCACCAGGTTTGCAATGAGCTCCAGCACCCCGGGAGCCAGGACTAGACCTTGGGCGTCGGCCTTGGCGCGGATGATGGCGAGGCGGGTCTCGAAGTCGGGAGGTTCGACGTCGACTATGAGGCCCCATTGAAATCGGGAACGCAATCTGTCCTCGAGGGTGGCAATGGCGGACGGCGGGCGGTCGCTGGTCATCACGATCTGGCCGTTGGCGGCACGGATCGTGTTGAAGGTGTGGAAGAACTCTTCCTGGGTGCTCTCCTTGCCGGCGATGAAGTGGATGTCGTCCACCAAGAGAACGTCAGAGGCGCGGTAGATGGCTCTGAATGCCTCGGTGGAGTGGCTTCGGATGGCGTTGATCAGGTCGTTGGCGAACTTCTCCGAAGATACGCACAGTACTCGGGCTCCGCGGTCGGCGGCGTTATGGCCGACTGCGTGTAGAAGATGGGTCTTGCCGAGGCCGACGCCGCCGTGAATGAACAAGGGGTTGTAGGCTGTGGAAGGGCTCTCGCCCACGGCGGTGGCGGCGGCATGGGCCATGCGGTTACCCTTGCCAACGACAAAGGTGCCGAAGGTGTAGCGGGAGTTCAGCTCTTGGTATCGGGGCGGCACCCTGGTCGCCGCCGGACCGATCGAGGCGCCATTTGGGTTTGCGGCGGCCACGGGTTGTTGAAATAGTGGTGCGGCCGGCGCTTCGTATCCCGACGGGCGACAAACGATGAAGCTGCACGCGAGGGGTCGCCCCGCTACTCTCTGTACCGTACGGCACACGGCCGCCTCGAGACGCTGCTCTAGCCACTCACGGGCATACTCGCTGGGGACCGAAACCACGAGGCTTCGATCGTCGATTCCGACCCCTTCTGTGCCGCGCAACCATGTGTCGTACGTGCTCTTCGATACCTGGAGCTGCAAGTCTCCTAGGGTATGCTGCCAGATCTCCCGCGGGCCCATTCTCTTAGCTTCCTCCTGACTCCGACGTGTGGGCTTTGGCTGGCTGTCTTCACCCGACGGGCTTGCCCCCTCCGGGGCGAGCATTGTCCAGGCGCACGGCACCTGCCGGGGAACAGGAGGCAGGACGTACCTACCGGGATGGCGTCTCCAGAGGGAGAACGATCCCAGCGCCACCTGCGCGATTCTGTTCCGGTCATGTGTGGTTGGGGGAGTAGGCGAGAACCGCCGCAGCGTGCGGGCCGTCAGGTCGCTTCCAGCTCGCGACCCATCAAACGGACAGCCCCTTGCAGGTTAGTTCAATCGGGCTTGGGCGGGCGCACGCGGCTCCAGCAACGGAATGAAAAGGGACACACCCGCAGCCCGAGGGCCCTTGATCGCCCCACTGCCGGCCATTCTACCGGAAGCGCGGCGTCGCGCGCAAGGGGTCCGGCGGCAGGCAGATTTCGAACAACCGTGCTATGCCAGTGATGGTGTTGCCCGAGGACCACACGGCCCGCCATGTAGTGGTGCCCGCGGAGGCGAAATGAGCCTCGGAAACTCGTCCAAAACTTTAAGGTTGGGCAGCCGGTGGCTCCACGTGAAGGACCACGCGATCGAGGTCGGGCGCCAAGGCGCGAAGCTTCCCCTCGAGCTCCTCGGCCAATGAGTGGGCTGCCGCGAGGGTCAGGGCTCCTGAGGCCTCGATGTGCGCTGAGAGGCATACCCCCGAGGGTAGACGAACCGTCTCGACAGCATGGGGCTCTCCCAGGCCGTCAACTTCACCAGCTGCCTGGGCCAAGAGAACGCCGTAGAGGTCCCCGGCACCCGGGCCGCACTCCACCGGCGGGTGCTGCGGCCGCGGCTCGAGGTGCGTGACCACGCGGTGGAGGGAAGGGACACGCCGACGCACATCATCCTCGACGGCCGACGCAATCGCGTGGGCCTCGTCGAGGGAAAGCTCAGGGTCTAATTCGAGGTGGAGACACGCTTCGGTGCGTTCGCCGACATGGACGCTGACCTCGTGGGCCTGGACATGACAGGCGGCCAGTGCGCGGCGCACTGCGCGGAGGATCTCATCCTCGACCTCCGACCACATTGGCTCCACGTGGACCACCACGTCCACCACTCCTCTGAACTCGCCTTTCAACCTGTCCGAGACCTCGTGGGCGATGGCATGGGCTCTCTCGATGCCGAGGTCCGGGTTCACCTGAATGTGGAGGTCGACTGCCACGTCGGTTGCTGCGCCGCGGCTCCGGATCTTGTGGGCGTCCACCACTCCCGGCACCTGGCGCGCAGCCCTGGCCACCGCCGCTGGGTCGAGGACGGCCGAGTCGGCGAGGACCTGGGAGCTCTGGCGCAGTATGGAGACCCCCACCCGGGCCACGACGGCGGCGATTCCCAAGGCCACCAAGGGATCGACGATCGGGTACCCGGCGCGGACCGCCAGGAGCCCACCCACGAGGGCCAGGGTGACCCCGGCGTCCGCGAGGGTGTGCCTTGCGTCGGCGGCGAGCATGTCGCTGTCCAACTCCTGGGCGCGCCGGGACTCGTATCGGGCGGCGCCTATACCAATTAACATAGTGACCACGGGCGCGGCCAAAGTGGCCGGCGTCACCGTGGGGGCCGCCGCGCCACTACCCAGGCGCTGGATCGCGCCCCATGCCACCCGGCCGGCGGTGATGAGGAGGCCACCGCCGATGGCCCCCGCCACTAGGGTCTCGTACTTTCGGTGGCCGTAGGGATGCCCTGCGTCAGGGGGGTGGGCCGCCTGGTGGGCCGCCGCGAGGGCAACCAAGTTGGCGCCGCCGTCGGACACCGAGTCAAAGCCGCCAGCGAGCAACGCAAGGCTGCCCGACGACAGGCCCTGGGCCAACTTGACGGCGGCCGAAATGCCATTGAGGGCGAGGGTGATCCAGAGGACGCGAGCCACGGCTCGCCCCCTTTCCGCGCCCGGGACACCGTTCTTCATAGGCGGCATTATAGAGGGGCCGGCTGCCCACGCCATCGCCTCGACGGTGTGGAATCCGTTGCGGCTCTGGAGTGGCCGTGGCGTGGCGCCCATCGGCTTGCCGCAACGAGGACGACGGCCTACAATCGCGGCGGCACCAGTAGCAGAGTGGCCCGCCGCCCGATAAGACCCGCCCCCAAGCATCGTGGTCCCCATCGAGGGGCCGCGGCATTGGGGGCTTTTGGTGCGGCATTAGGAAGGCCACAACTTCAAGGAGGAGAGCGCATGGCCGAATCCCACGGCCCAGGGGGTGGACTGGGCGATGGCGCCGCCATCGACGGCGGCTCGGGCAGCTCCGATCACGCCGCGATGATCGACGTGCAGGAACTGTCTCGCTTCTACGGCGCTGTTCCCGCCGTGCAGGATGTTACGTTCCAGGCCCGCCGGGGCGAGATCCTGGGTTTCCTGGGCCCCAACGGGGCCGGCAAGACCACGACGATGCGCGTCATAACCGGCTACATGCCGCCAACCTCAGGCGACGTGTCGGTGGCTGGTCACGACGTCGTGAGCGCCTCCATGGAAGCCAGACGAGCCATCGGATACCTCCCGGAGAACACGCCCCTCTACCTCGACATGACGGTTCGGGAGTATTTGGAGTACATGGCCCGGCTGAGAGACGTCGCCGATCTTGCGTCGGCGGCTGAGCGAGCCATGGAGATGACCGCCGTGTCCGAACGCGAGGACGACCTCATCGGCCAGCTTTCAAAGGGCTACCGGCAAAGGGTGGGCATTGCCCAAGCCCTCGTGCACGACCCAGCCGTGATAATCCTAGACGAGCCGACCATCGGCCTGGACCCTCGCCAGATCAGAGAGGTCAGGGGATTGATCCAGGAGTTGCGCGGGGAACACACGGTGTTGCTGTCCACCCACATCCTTCCCGAGGCCAAGGAGGTCTGTGACCGGGTGCTCATTATCAGCAACGGGCGCCTTGTCGCGGAGGACACCCCCGCCCAGTTGACGGCGCGGCTGAGCGGCGGGCAGCGCATGCAACTGCGCCTCGCTGAGGAGGTGGATCGCGCCGCCGCGACGGAGGTCCTCGGCGCCGTCGATGGAGTTCAGGCGGTGGAGGCTACGGGCAGGGGGCGCTTCTTCATCACCGCTGCACCGGCCACCACGCCGCAGCCCGACCTGGCCAAAGCGGTAGTCTCCCGGGGTTGGTCCCTGCTCGAGATGACGCCTGTTGGCTTGACACTGGAGGAGATCTTCCTGGAACTCACCGCCGAGGACGATAGCGGGAATGATGCGACCATGGAGGAGGGGACAGATGAGTAAGGCCTTGGCCGTGACGCGGCGAGAGGCCGCGGCACTGTTCGTCTCGCCGATATTCTGGGTCGTGTCCGCGGGGTTCCTGGTGTTCTTGGGGTTGACCTTCGGCATCTACGTTGGCGGAGGGGTCAACAGCGCCGAGGCCTCCATGCAGCCTCTATTGTCCCTCATAGGCACGGTGATGCTCTTCGTCGCCCCTCTGTTGTCGATGCGCCTCCTGGCCGAAGAGCAGCGCACGGGCACCCTTGAGCTCCTGATGACATCACCGGTTCAGGACTGGCAGGTCGTCGTTGGGAAATGGCTCGGAGCATTCCTGGCATACGTGGTCATGATCGCCTTCACGCTGTTCCATGTGGGCATAATGATGCGCCTGGCGACCAATGGAATGGCCCTCGGCCCCCTGGCGGCGAGCTATGCGGGGGTGCTGTTGCTGGGGGCCGCTCTTCTGGCTGTCGGAACCCTCACATCCAGCCTCACCGAGAACCAGGTGGTTGCCGCCTTCCTAGGGATCATGGCCGTGATGGTCCTGTGGTTCCTGCCTCTGGTCAACGACATGGCGCCCGAGAGTGGCGTTGGCGGGCTGTTCAAGTACCTCGGGCTGTCCGACCACTACTTCAACTTCGGCCAAGGACTGGTGGACACCCGGGACGTGATGTACTTCGCGAGCATAACGATCGGTGCCTTGTACTTGGCCGTGCGCGCCCTCGAAACGCGGAGGTGGCGCTGATGCGCGACAACTTGAGGCAGACCGCACCGTACATATCCATCTTCGGACTCGTGGTCCTGGCGGCGAGCCTGTTTCTGCGGTCTGCCGCCAGCCAGGCCCCCGCCTACCTGACCCCCGGCCTGGCCGCACTGGGAGCCGTCCTACTCCTTGCCTGGCCGGCTCTCAGGCTTGAGGACTTCCAGGCCAGCCTTCAGGGCCGCCAGGCCCGCTTCGGTGGCAACGCCCTCGTCCTCAGCGTGTCGGTGATCGGCATCCTGGCCGTCGCCAACTACGTTGGCCACCTCTGGTACTGGAGCTGGGACCTGACGGAGAACAAGAAGTTCACCATCTCCCGGGCCACGGTCCAGATCCTGGATGACGTGGACTCCCCCATTGCCCTGACAGCTGTCATGGACAGCCAGTCGAGCCGGTCGACTGTGGATGATCTGGACCGGCTGATGGAGCAGTACCAGTCCCGGTCGGACATGATCGAATACCGGCACGTTGATCCCCTCTCGGATCCGGTGGCGCTGCAAGCCCTGGCCAGCGAGGTCGACCGATCGGGAAATGCCCTCAACAGATCCCTTGTGGCGCAAAGTGGCGACAAGAACGCCGTGGTGTTTGCCTTCGACGAGCAGTCCATCACCGAGGCCATCGTGAAGGCGACCCGCTCCCGGGAACTAAATGTGTGGTTCACCACGGGCCACGACGAAAACGCCCTAGATCGGGAGTACAGTGCTGTCAGCCGATCCCTCGAGGCCCAGGGCTACTCCGTGGAGGCCAAGAACCTGGCGACGGTCACCGAGACTCTGTCCACCGACACGGTGCAGGCCGTCGTGGTCGCCGGGCCGAGGCAGCCCTTTCTCCCCGAGGAAGCGCGGATGCTGGCCGACTACGTCGCCAGCGGCGGCAGCGCCATGCTGCTGCTGGATCCCCTCGTTGATGCGACTGACCTCGGCCTCGGGTCCGTGTACCTACCCTGGGAGATCAGGGCCCGGGACGACGCTGTAATCGATCCAGCCCGGCCCCTTCTCGGCGACCCCTTGCAGTCAGTGGTCCCGGGCAACAGCCTGCGCTTCCAGACCATCACCAAGGACCTTCTCGACCTGCAGCAGATCGTGGTGTTGCCCTTCAGCCGCTCATTCAGCACCGGCACGCCGATTACGACTTCCCTCACCACGACAACCCTCATTGAGTCCAGCGAGCGGGCGTGGGGAGAGACTTCCCTGCGGGATCTCGTGGAAGGCACGGGGGACGTGGCCGCTGACGAGACCGAGGCGAAGGGCCCCTTGGCCATGGCAATTGCCGCGGAGGGGACGGCCGGCGACGGCCGCCTCGTGCTATTTGGAACCAGCCAGTTCGTGTCAGACTCATACCTACAGCGGATTCAGGGCTCTCTCAACGGCCCTCTATTCCTAAACGCCTTGAACTGGCTCACCGCCGAAGAGGACCTGATTACCGTGCCGTCGAAGCCCCCCGATTCGAGACCCATGAGCCCTCCGGGCAACGCCATGTTGCTCCTGGTGGCCACTACGCTGCTACTGCCCCTTGCAGTCCTGGGCGTCGGATCGTGGTTCTGGTGGCGGCGGCGATAGGCGTTTGAGGCTAGGCACGACGGCCGAGGAGATACGTCATGAATCGAAAGTACACCCTGTCCCTCTTTGCGGTGTTCGTGGCCCTGGCGGCAGCGGCCTACTATGCCGGCCGCGACCGGGAGCCCGTTGAAATGACCGCGGGCACGGCAACACCGACGCCAGAGCCCATGTACACCATTGCCGCCGACGACGTTCAGGAGATCGATGTCTCGGGCCCCGGCGACGAGTACGTCCTTCGCCGGGCGGCTGGGGGCTGGGAGGTTGACGGCGAGAAGGCCAGTGAAGCCGTCGATGGACTGGTGACTCGGCTAGCCGAGGGGAGCATCAAGAGGGAGCTGCCCCTCGACCGCAACCCCAGCGACTACGGCTTCGCCACCCCGACCCTGACCGTGACGATCAAGACGAAGGCCGGCGACACCTATGCCCTCACCGTCGGGGATGACACGCCCGTCGAGTCCAGCGTCTATCTTCGTCTCAACGGCGAGGCCCCGATACGAGTGATGGCGAAGGCGGACATCAGCACCCTCCGCGATTGGCTCACTGACCCACCTCTAGCGCCCACCGCCACGCCAACCCCCACGGCCACTGGCGAGGGCGCCCCAGAGGCCACGGCCAGCCCCGAAGCCGGAGCAGCGGGGCCACCTTCTGGGGAGCCCGGCGAGGCCACCGTCGCCGCCACTCCGGCTGCTACCCCCGAGGCCACGGCCGAGGGCGGAGGATAAGGCGGGGGATAGGGCGGGGGATAGGGCGGCTGGTGCTGCCGAAAGGAGACAAGGCGATGAGACTGTCAGGGGCCAGATTGCTGGGCCTCGGGATCATGATCGTCGCGACTCTGTCCCTGGTGGCGTGCGCCTCGCCCCCGACGGTCACGCCGGAGGCTGGGGCGGAGCCGACGGTGGACCCGAACGCCGAGACCATGACCGTCGAGGTGCTCAATACAGAGCTGGCCGTAGGCCGGGAGCGGATAGCCTTTCGGATCACCGATGACGAGGGGAGCGCCGTAGCCCAAGGTGCAGAGGTCGACACGGCCTTCTACCGACTGTTGCCCGAGTCTGGAGAGGCCGCGCGGGCGGCCAGCGGACCGGCCGCCTACTTCGGTGCCGGGCTGCCGAACGGGGGCTCTTGGGTCGTGTACTCGCCCTTTGATTCGTCCGGCGAGTGGGGAATGGAGATCACCGCCCGGCGCCCGGACGGCTGGAGCGGCCACGCGCGCTTCAACGTCCAGGTGGCCGCCCACCCGAGCACGCCAAGGGAGGGGGACGACCCGCCCTTCGGCGACAGCCCCACTGCCGCCCCCGGCACCGATCTCGCGGCTATCTCTGGCGACCCCGATGCAGACCCGGACCTCTATGCCATGAGCATCGCTCAGGCGGCGGCCAGCGGCCGGCCAACGGTGATACACTTCGGCTCTCCAGGGCACTGCCCCAACGGCATCTGCACCGCCTCCCTGCGGGAGCTGAAGTCGGTACGCTCCCAGTTCGCCGATAGGGTGAACTTCGTCCATGTCGAAACCAGAGACATGGATGATCCGTCCCAGCTGTCGGCGACGGCCAAGGCCTGGGGGCTGCCTTCGGAACCGTGGACCTTCGTGCTGCGGAAGAGCGGTCGGGTGGCCTGGCGGATGGAGGGTGGGCTGGACGCCGTGGAACTCCGGCTGCTCCTCGAGCGCGAGCTGGGCGCCCCCGGAGGCTAGAGCAATTCCGGGGCGCGTGGCAGCCGCGGTAGGCACTGCCCTGGCGGTGCTGGCCGGGCTGGCGCCTGCCCTCCCAGCAGTCGCTCGGGAAGTAGGCGTCAGCACCGCCGCGGAGCTCCGGGCAGCGATTGACGCCGCCCGCCCCGGTGACGAGATCGTCTTGGCGGCCGGTACCTACGATCTCGACGACGATCTGGTGTGCGACACCCCCGGCACCGCGACGCGGCCGATCGTGGTGCGCGCGGCCGAGGCCCATCAGGCGAGGATTCGGTTCAACGCCGTCCAAGGGTTCTTCGTGACGGCCCCCAACTGGATCTTCGACGGCCTCGACATCCAGGGGGTGTGCGCCGCCGACTCGGACTGCGAGCATGCCTTCCACATCGTCGGCCGTGCCGACCACACCGTCGTTCGGCGCAGCCGCCTGCGAGATTACAACGCCGCGGTGAAGGGTAACGGCGCTCCGGTCGGGGACGGTGGCTCCATGGTATGGCCCAACGACGTCGTCATTGCATACAACGAAATTGGCAACGCTCGACCCAGGGACACCAGCAACCCGGTGACCCCCATAGACGTGGTGGGTGGCCAAAGGTGGATCATTCGAGGCAATTTCATCCACGACCACGCCAAAGGCGGTGGCGACCACATCAGCTACGCCGCGTTCTTGAAGGGCAACTCGGCCGGCGGCCTCTTCGAGGGCAACTTGGTGGTGTGCGAGCTGGAGCACCGGGGTCAGATCCGCCTTGGCCTGTCCTTTGGCGGCGGCGGCTCCCAGCCGGGGCGAATCTGTGAGGGCGGGGTCTGTTCTCCGGAGCACAGAAACGGTGTCATGCGCAACAACATAATCGTCAACTGCCCCGCCGATGTCGGCATCTACCTGAATGAGGCCCAGAACACCAAGGTGTACAACAACACCCTCTTCAACAATACCGGCATCGACGTGCGCTTCCGGGCCAGCACCGTCGACGTCCGCAACAACCTCATGATGGGTCGGATCCGGGATAGGGACGGAGGCACGAGCACCCGGGGCGCGAACCTGTCGGTGAGTGCGGCTGAGTTTCGGCAGTGGTTTACCGACCCGGACGGCGCCGACTTTCGGCTGGTCGCAGGGGCCGGTGACCGGCTGGTGGATCGCGGCGAGAAACTCCAGGAAGTGGTGGACGACTACTGCCGCCACCGGCGCGACGACGGCGCGACGGACATCGGGGCCGTTGAGTATGGCGGAGAGCCGTGCGACACGCGGCGCCCCCAGGTTCCAGCACCCGGCGCGACGGCCACGGCCACCGCCCAGGTAGCCGCGACGGCCACCGCCACTGCCCAGACCTCCGCCACCGCGAGTCCGCAGGCGTTCCGGTTGCACCTACCGGCGGCTCTCTATCGGGAGCAGTCGCGGCCGACGCCCCAGCGGAAGCTCCCGAGGCTGTCGCTGCCGATGGCTCCAGTGAACCTCAGTCGGGTTCGAAGTGGTACCCGAAGCCCCTCTCGGTGAGCAGGTATCTCGGCTTGCTCGGGTCGGGCTCGATGAGCTGCCGCAGGTGGAAGACGTAGCGGCGGATATAGCTTGCGTCGGGGGTGTCGGTGCTCCACACAGAGTGTGCGAGTTGTTGGGGGCTCAGCACGACCCCGGGCTGATTCATGAAGGCCTCAGCCAGGCGATACTCGATCGGCGTCAACGAAGTCGGCGTGCCATCGATCAGCAGCAGCCGGCGCCGGCCGTCGAGGGTGAAACGGCCCCGCGTGGTCACCGTGGCTGAGGGCTCCGGCTCGCCACTGCCCGCGGCGGCACGGCGAAGCACGGCTTCGATCCGGGCCGTCAGCTCGGCGAAGCTGAAGGGCTTGGCAACGAAGTCGTCGGCCCCGAGCTTGAATCCCATTACCCGGTCCGCCGTTTCGCCCTTGGCGGTCAAGAATATGAGGGGGAGGTCGCTGAGGGCCCGCATCCGGCGTCCGACCTCCCAGCCGTCCATACCGGGCATCATCACGTCAAGGAGCACGAGGTCCGGCCGATGTTCGTACATAGCCCGTAAGCCCTCGTCGGCGCCGCCGGCGTGCAGCACTTCGTAGCCGGACTCCTCGAGATACTGGCCCAGGAGCCGATGCAGCGATGGGTCGTCGTCAATCAGCAGGATCTGAGTCATCGTCATAGCCGTCTCGGAATGCCGGTAGGGTGACCCTGAAAGTGGCCCCCAGACCCGGCTCCCCCTCGCTCTCGACGTCAATCCGACCGCTCTGAGCCTCGACCAACCGCCGGCAAAAGTACAGGCCCAGGCCGTGACCGTAGACGTGCCGGTCCGGAGAAGCGTCAACCCGGTAGAAACGCTCGAAGAGGTGACGTTGCTCTGGCTCCCGAATGCCGATCCCCTGGTCGCTGACCGTTATGGCCAGGCATTCGTCCTCCATGGCCTGGGCCGCCACCCGTATCTCGCCGCCGCTGGGAGAGTACTTGACGGCGTTGTCCAACAGGTTGAGGAGCACGTCGGCGAGGTGACCTTCGTCGGCCCACACGGGCGGTAAGTCGGCCGGAACCTCAACGATGAGGGCATGAGGTCCATCCTCTGGCAGTCGACCCTCGAGCAGTCTCCCCAGGAACGGCGCAAGAGGAATGGGACGCGGTTCGGTGCAGAGCTTGCCGGCCTCGATGAGGGACACGTCGAGAATGGACTCCACTAACCTGGTGAGGCGTCGACACTCGCGACCAAGAACGTCCAGTACGTCCCGCTGGGGCCTGGGCAGGGAGCTCCGGTGCCGGGCGAACATCTCGATCCCGCCGTTTATGTTGGTCAGGGGCGCCCGCAACTCGTGGGACACGAGGGACACGAAGTCCGACTGGAGCTTGTCGAGGGCCTTCAACTCCTGGTTGGCACGGGCCAATTCAGCATTGCGGGTCCGCAGCTGGGCCGTGCGATCGTCTACCCGGTGCTCGAGCTCCTCATTGAGCTGCAGGATGGAATCGTTGGCCGCCTCGAGGCGCTCCTGATGCTGCGCCGCCCAGCCCATGGCCCACCACACCGCGGCAGGGCCCATCACGCCGAAGAACAAGAGCTCTCCAAAAAACGCGGTGCCTACGTGTTCGTGTTCCACCACGTGCTCGAAGACTTCGAAGTTGCCCGCGATCAGGAACAGGCACACGGGCAACAGCCACTGAATGCGCCGCATCCGATGGACGGTTGAGGTCAGGGGCCACGATGTCAGTCTCACGTTTCACCACCCCGGCGCCTGGGGCGGATGCCCAGCGCCGCCACGAGTCGCCGAGTACCAGTATACCAGCGGCGGCGCCGGCGGACAGCCTGCCCGCGGGGTACCGGCCTCGCTCACGCCGGGCGGATTTGCAGAGGTCGCGTGCGCCTCGTCGGCGCCGGCCCCCAAGGCGAATGGGGTCCGCACCGGAGCGGCACAGAATCTGAACCTTCGAGGCTTAGACTGCCGGCGGACACTACGACCGGGCCGGGGCGAACCTGTCCGACGGGTTGCCCAACTCGCCCGGCGAAGGTCACATGATGCCGCAAGGAGATGACATGAGACGCGCGCTGCTAGGTGTCACACTAGTTGCCCTGTTGCTGCCGGTGGCTGCCTGCGGCGGCGGTGAAACACCCGTCGCGGAAGGCCCAGCGGGGGCGGTGGAGACGATGCCGCCCGCGTCAGCGCCAGAAGTAGAGGCGCCGCCGACGACCGGGTCCGAGGCGGTCGAGAATCTGGCAGGTGACGCCATCCGTGGCGGGCAGCTGTATGACAAGTGGTGGACAGTGCTAGGCCAGGATCCGCCGGAAGGGGAGCACCCCCTGTGGTCAAGCCAGTCCACCAACACGAGGACCGGTGCTGATACGTGGCGATGCAAGGAGTGCCACGGCTGGGACTACAAGGGCGCCGACGGCGCCTACGGCTCCGGCTCCCACGCCACCGGCTTCGCCGGGGTAATGGGCGCCCATGACCAAGGGGCAGCCTACGTTCTCGGCGCCCTGAAGGGCGATACCGACCCGGACCACGACTTCTCTACCGTGATGGACGAGCAGGCCCTCACGGATCTGGCTGTGGCGATAGCCGAGGCGACCGTAGACGACGCTCAGTTCGTAGGATCCGACAAGGCGGCGACGGCGGGCGGTGATCTGGCAGTTGGCGAGGATCTGTACGGCACCGAGTGCGCCGACTGTCATGGGCCAGAGGGCCTGGGGTTCGACTTCGGCAACGTTACCGAGCTGGAGTACGTCGGGGGCTTGGCGGCCGGCAATCCGTGGGAGTTCATCCACAAGATGCGCTTCGGCCAGCCGGGCGAAGACGACATGCCGTCGGCCATTGACAATGGCTGGACGGACCAGGAGATGCTCTCGGTTCTGGCTTATGCCCAGAGTCTTCCAAATTCGAGCCCTCTAACCGAGGGCGGCCAGATCTATGACAACTGGTTCGCTGCCATGGATGTGGAGCCGCCCACCGACGACCAGCCCTTGTGGTCTAGCCAGTCAGACAATACCCGCAGCGGCAAGGACACGTGGCGATGCAAGGAGTGCCACGGCTGGGACTACAAGGGCGCCGACGGCGCCTACGGATCTGGAGGCCACTACACCGGCTTCCAGGGCATCACGGACGCCGCCGACATGTCAGCCGGCGACATCGCCTCCTGGTTGAACGGGACGGCCAACGCCGACCACGCTTTCCCCCTGGGCGACGAGCAGATGACGATGATCACCGCGTTCCTGCAGGAGGGCATGATCGACCCGGCGCAGTACCTCGGCGGCGACAATGCCGCCATCGGCGACGCCGCCCATGGGGAGGAGCTTTTCGGCAGCGCTTGTGCTCGCTGTCACGGTGATGACGGGACCGAGATCGCCTTCGATCCGGACACCGATCCGTACTACATCAGCAAGGCGTCCACCGGCAACCCATGGGAGTTCCTGCACAAGGTGGCCTACGGACAGCCAGGGGAGAAGATGGTCTCCGGTCTCAACCTGGGTTGGTCGCGGCAGGACATAGCTGACGTGCTGGCTTACGCCCAGACCCTGCCGGCGGAGTAGCCGGCCGCGGAATGGAGGCGGCCGCGGCAGCGGCGCCCTCGTCTGCCCGGCCCCATCGGGGCGACCGGGAGGAGTTGTATGAGCCTGTCAATGGAGCGCGTGGTCAAGGGCGCGGTGGTGCTGGCCGCCGCGGCGAGCGGCCTTGCGGTGGCCAGTCTCGCCGCCCGGCCGCAGCCGGCCCATGCCCTGCCGGAGTACGCTGACCGCACGGGCGAGGCGTGCGCTACTTGCCACGTCTCGCCCGGCGGCGGTGGGCCACGGACCCTGAGGGGACTGCTGTGGACGGCGAGGGGCCGTCCGGATGCCGTCCCTGAGCTCCCGGATGTTCTCCTCGCCCCGGGAGTCACCGACCCAGTTGATCTGTACGAGGTGGCCTGCGCGGCATGCCACGGCCCGACGGGTGAAGGTCTGTTCGGCACCGCCCTGGCGGACAGTCGGCTGCGGGAGGCCAAGATCCGGTCCAGCATCTCCCGGGGCAAGAGGAGGAGCGGCATGCCGGCCTTTGCCGGGCAACTAACGGACGATCAGCTGACTCTCCTGGTGAGCTACGTGGCCGACCTGGCGGCCAATCGCGTGGAGCCCGCGCCGCCCAGGGTGCCAGCGCCGCCGGGGAGGTTGACCTGCCAAGCGACGAGCGGCCGGGTAGCGGCGGTGGTGCGACCGTGCGGTGCCAACTGACGCCCCACCGACGGGCCACTGCCGCCAGACAGGCGCCGCCGGCCGACCACATGGTCCCGAAGGCCAAGGGGCAGCGGCACCACCCCGTGACCCGGCGCCGGTTCTTGCAGCTCGGCACCGCCAGCTTCGCGTCGGCCGCAGCCCTGGGGACGCTAAACGGAAGCCTGAACTCCCAGCGCCGGGCAAATGGTGACTCGGGCCCTGCTCCCCACCCGCCGGAGAAAGTGGTGCCCAGCGTTTGCCTGCTGTGCCCGGCCGGCTGCGGCGTTCTGGCCCGGGTCGTGGGCGGACGCCTGGTCAAGCTCGAGGGCAGCCCCATGCACCCGATCAACTTGGGGGCCCTGTGCCCGAAGGGCCAGGCAGCGCCAGAGCTGCTCTACAACCCCGATCGCCTAACTCAGCCCCTCCTGCGGGCCGGCGAGCGGGGCGAGGATCAGTGGAGGACCCTCACCTGGGATGATGCCGTGGAGCTGGTGGCCACCAAGCTCACGGATCTGCGCGCCGCCGGCCACCCGGAGGGGGCCGCTCTCCTCTATGGCGAGGCCAGGGGACGGATGCGCTCCTTCATCGAGCGCTTCATGGCCGCCGTGGGGTCGCCAAATGCCATCTCCCGCGACAGTTTGAACGTCGAAGCCGCCAAGCTGGCGATGTACTACACCCAGGGTATCTACGACCTGCCTGCCTACGACCTTGAGAAGTGCAACTACATCCTGTCCTTCGGAGCCAGCCTGCTCGAGGCCGGCCGTAGCCCCCAGCGGATGGTGGCCGGCTACTCATACATGCGACGCGGCCGCGCAGTGCGGGGCCACTTGGTGGTGGTGGACCCACGGCAAGGAATCACCGGCGCCAAGGCGGACGAATGGATCCCCATCCGACCCGGCACCGATGGCGCCCTGGCCCTGGGCATGGCCAACGTTCTCATCCGCTCGGGTTTGGTAGACGAGTCGATGGTCAACGGCTACGCCTTCGGGTTCGATGACTTCAAGGACCGCTCGGGGCGCAAGCACAAGGGGTTCAAGAGTTTCGTGCTCGAGAACTACTCCCCGCAGCGGGTAGCGAAGATCTGCGGCGTGCCGGCCACCACCGTGGCCCGGCTGGCCGGCGAGTTTGCGGGCCATGCCCCGGCGGTGGCCGTCATGCCTGGCAAGGGCGGCCTCCTCAACGGGAGCATCAGCGGTCTGTACTCCGCCATGGCGATTCACTGTCTCAACGCCCTCGTCGGCAACATCGATCAACCGGGTGGGGTTCTAACCCAGCGCTACATGCCCTGCCCTGCCTGGCCGCGTCTGCCGGCCGACCCCGTGGCTCGCCGGGGACGCAAGGCCCCTCGGCTTGACGGCGCCGGCGGGAGGTTTCCCCTCGGCCGCCACTCCTACCAATCCGTGGCCGACCGAATTCTGGCGGGCGAGGAAGTCGACGTGGTGCTCATGCTGGACTCAAACCCCGTGTACGAGACTCCGGGCGGAGAACGATTCGCCCGTGCCTTGGCACAGGTGCCCTTCAGCGTTTCCCTCACCAGCTTCATGGACGAGACGGCGCGGCACGTCGACCTGGTGCTGCCGCAGCCCACGTTCCTGGAGCGATGGGAGGATGATGCCATCGAGGCATTGGGCTACCCGGGCATCGCCCTCCGGCAGCCGGTGGTGGAGCCGCTACACGACACCATGGCCGCCGGTGACTTTCTGCTGCGGGTGGCCAGGGCAATGGGCGGTCCCGTGGACCGGGCTCTCCCTTGGGACTCCTACCAAGAGGTAGTTCGCGAAAGCATTGTCGGATCCGGCGCGGACTGGGATACCGTCATGGAGCTGGGGTTGTGGATAGCTCCCAACTACATACACGCCCGACGTGGCAGCAACAGGTGGCTGCAGGAGGTCGTGGGCCGGGACCGCGTCGCCGCCCCGAGGGACGGTCGGTTCGACTTTTTCAGCCGCGAGATGTCGTGCGCCCTGGGCGACAGGAGCGCCGCCGATCTGAAGGCCCTCGGCATACGCCAAGCGGGAGACGCGGCGTTCCTGCCCCACCACGAGGACGTCGCGTACGCCGGAGAGGTAGAAGAGTACCCGTTTCTTCTCAATGTGGTGACTCTGATGAGCCTCGGTCCCTACTCGTGTACCAGCAACATGCCCACTCTGCAGGAGATCAGCGGCATGACCGTGGGCGAGACCTGGGGCGGCTGGGTCGAGATGAACCCGGCGGCGGCCCGAGCCCGGGGCATCACCGACGGAGACGCTGTCTGGGTCGAGAGTCCCTTCGCTCGGGCCAGGACGGTCTTGAAACTGGTGGAGGCGCTGCGGCCGGACGTGGTGAACATGCCCTACAACCAGGGGCACACCGCCGTGGGGCGCTGGGCGAAGGGGCGCGGGGTGAATGGCCTCGATCTCATCAATCCGAGCAGCGAGCCGGCCACTGGGTTGGCCGCTCTTACCAACACTCGCGTCAAGGTTTACCGGGCGTGATGGTCGGAGCCAGATGGTTGACCCGGATTGATCGGCGCCCGGGCCGGCCCGTCGGACTGGATCGGGAGGCGCGGTGATGTCCCGCTGGGCTATGGTGATCGACCTGGACAAGTGCGTGGCCTGCCAGGGCTGCAGCGTCGCCTGCCGCTTCGAGAACAATACGCCGGTCGTGCCGGCGGCTGCCGCTCGAAAGGGGCGGGCCATCCGGTGGCACGACGTCCTCCCAGTGCCCAACAGCGAGATGGCGGACGCGCCGGGCGCCCAACACGTGGTTGCCT
>CAZXNP010000005.1:0-19386 GCA_964642035.1 uncultured Anaerolineales bacterium
CGCCCACGATGGCGGTGACTGTGGCCGTGACGGTGGCCCCACCGGGGACAGTGGCCGACGCCGAGGGGCTCGACGTGGGCGTCGCGCCCCCGGCGCTGGTGGCGGTGACGGTGGCGCTGGCGCTAGGAATCGCCCCTGGAGACGTGGCGCTCGGCGGCGACCCGGCGGTGGCAGTCGCCCCCCCAGGGGGCGTTGCCGGCAACAGGGTCGTGGCCGTGGGCGCCGCCGAGGACGCCGTCGCCGTTGGCGGTCCCCCATCCCGCGGCACGACGTAGGTGAGGTGTAGGACTGGCCCGAGGGCCGGGTCGGGGGGCTCCGAGGCTCGGCCGTAGACGTCCACTCCGGTCTCCCAGGAGAACAGGTTGTCCTCGTCCGCGGGGCCGTTGATCCTGAAGCTCACCCGGTCGGTTGAACGCAGCCGTTCGTTCAACCAGCCCACCTGGCTCGGTTCGAAACCAAAGACGTTGCTCCGCCCTTCGCCCAGATCGAAGTCGTGCAGGGTGGGGCCGATCTGGCCGATCACTGGCGCCGCCACGACTTGTTCGTAGGTGGCGTCACGCCACACATCATCTATCGTCGCGTCGAGGAGCTCGACGCGCCACTGGCCGGTCTTGAGGAAGCGGCTGTTGCGCCCGACGAGCTCCAGGCGCGCCTCGATCACCGCCGCCGCTTCGGGTAGGTCCGAAAGGTCGAACTGGACCATTCCTCGGTGGGGATTGCGCCCCCGAGTCCACATGCCGACGAACATGTTCGGATAGCCCAGGTGGTTCGGGCGACCTTTGTTGGTGATCAGCGGGGCGTAGCCCACGTCCTGGGGCCACGGCCTGAGGGCAGCGTACTCGACGTCGAGCTGAGGGGGCGGAGTAGGGGTCACGGTGGGAGGCGGGCCGGGCCAGGTGGGCAGGGGGGTCGGGGTAATGGTGGCGTCGAGTTGGTACCACGTCGCCACGTCGACGTACTCGGTGGTGCAATGCCGCGGACAGTACCTGACCGTCACCTTGTCCCGGTTCTTGACCCGGATCACACCGCGGTCCGGATCCGAGGCGGTCTGGGAGAAACGAAGGGGCCGCACGGAACTGAATATGGGGAAGCCCGGCAGGTCCTCCTCCAGGCGCACGGGGATACCGACGGGATCGCTGTCGCTCGTGACCGTTGCGGTGATGACATCCCGGACCGCCGGGCTAGTGTTGGCGGCCGGATCCCGGGCAGTGATCCGGGCCATGGCATCGTTGCCGTAGTAGTTTTCGGCGTCGAAGGCAATGAAGAGGCCGATGTACCACTCTATCCCCGGCGCCACTCCAGAGAAGGGGCCTTCGGGCCAGTACGCCGACGTGCGATATGGGCTGCCCGCCGGCGGGATCCCATTGGCCATCGAGAAGGGCATCGATTCGCAGCCCTCCCCCTGATACGTGATGCCGTCAGGGTGGTTCACCCACTGCAACCCGCCGCCGGTGTCGCGGATCTGCACCACGACCGTGTCAGAGTACTTGTGGCAGTAGATCACCCACACGCGATCGGTGCCGGCCCCGAACTCCGTGATGCCTGGGCCGGCCATGCAGTGGTTGTCGCCGAGCTGCTCCTCGTAGGCCTCGTCGCACATGTGCAGATGCCAGGCCGGGGTGATGATGGGCGTGGCGCAGTATGGCGGACAGGCCTGGGCATAGGCGTACTGGTCCCAGGAGACGGCCGTGGCCGCCGCGGCCAAGGCCGCCACCAGGACCACCATGGCCGAGGCCCGGTGAGCCCGGCCGGGGCACCCGTGGCCGCGGTGGAAACCAGGACCGTCACCGGCCTCGGGCAGCGGTTGGGCGTTCATCGTCGGTGCATCATGCCTTCTCAGTATGACGAGGGCCTCCCCGGTCCGTTACGGTCCGTCGCGTGAGCGGCCTGCCCCCGACGGCCCCGGAGACGGCCAGCGATCCACCTGATGCCCCCTGGGGGCGGCGGGCGGGCCGCCAGAGAGGCATGGCCATTTGTGTTCGCGATGCCATCGGGGGCAAGCTTAACCCAAGCGAGGAGGAATCGAACGGCGGGCAACTGTGCCCTGGCACCGGCCGACGACCCCCACGGCCGTGGAGCCGGCGCGGGCGGCGGGACCGCCCCCGGCCACTCGAAGGACCATAGACTGCCAATGATGCCTTTCGACAGGTTCACCGAACGGGCCCAAGATGTGATCGCCCGGTCCCAGGATATTCTCGTCCGCTACGGGCACAACCAGATGGACGTGGAGCACGTCTTCCTGGCGCTCCTCGAACAGCCCGACGGTGTGGCCAACAAGATCTTCGAGGACATCTTGGGCGTCAACACCGAGCTGATGGCCATGCAGCTGGACGAGCACCTGAGCACGAACAAGCGCCTCAAGGTGCCGGGCAGGCCGGGCAGCGGCCAGGTCTACGTCACCCCCCGGATCCAGCGCCTAGGCACCGTGGCCATGAGCGAGGCCCACTCCCTCGGCGACCAGTATATCTCCACGCAGCACATTCTCCTGGCGATCGCCGGCGAGGAGCGGGGCACTGCGTCTCGGCTCCTGTCCGAGGCCGGCGTCGACAAGGAGGACATCCGCCTAGCCGTCGAGGAACTCCGGGAAGGGCGGCAGGTGACGGACCCAGGGTCCGAGATCCGGTACAAGGTCTTGGAGAAGTACGGCCGCGATCTCACATCCTTGGCCTCCGACGGCAAGCTCGACCCGGTCATCGGTCGCGAGAATGAGACGTTGCGAATCATGAGGGTGCTTGCCCGACGCACCAAGAACAACCCAGTGCTGATCGGGGATCCCGGGGTGGGCAAGACAGCCATCGTGGAGGGTCTGGCCCAGCTCATAGTCTCCGATGACGTGCCGGACACCCTTCGGGGCCGACGGATCATCGAACTCGATCTTGGGGCCATGGTTGCCGGCTCGAAGTTTCGCGGCGAGTTCGAGGAACGCCTGAAGGCAGTGCTAGAGGAAATCCGGGGCGCAGAGGGAAAGGTAGTGGTGTTCATCGACGAGCTTCACAATGTCGTCGGCGCCGGCGCCGCCCAAGGGGCCATGGACGCCAGCAACCTCATGAAGCCGGCCCTGGCCCGGGGCGAGGTGCAGTGCATCGGTGCCACCACCATGGAGGAGTATCGCCACTACATCGAGAAGGACCGCGCCCTCGAGCGCCGATTTGCCCCGGTGATCGTCGAGGAGCCTTCCGTCGGCGACGCCGTTGACATGTTGAAGGGCCTTCGGCAGCGGTACGAGAGCCACCATGAAGTGACCATCACCGACGATGCCCTGCGGGCCGCGGCAGAGCTGTCTCAGCGTTATGTCACCTCACGCTCCTTGCCCGATAAGGCCATCGACCTCATGGACGAGGCCGCGGCCAAGCTGCGGATCGACATGTACAGCATGCCGGCGGAGCTAAAGCAGGAGGGGGTGGAGTTGGCGGCCCTGCTGGAGGAGGAGGAGGAGGCTTGGCACGAGCGGGACTACGAGCGGGCCGCCCAAGTCAAGGCCAAGCGCATCCGCCTCGAGAAGAGCCACGAGGCCGCCGTTGCCCGATGGCGGCGAGAGCAGGGTATAGATGAGGTCGTGGATGAGGAGGACATTGCGGCCGTCGTGCGGTCGTGGACGGGCATTCCCGTCAGCCGGATGCTCGCCTCGGACGCCGACCGGCTGCTGCAGATGGAGGCGGCCCTGCACAAGCGAATTGTCGGTCAGGCCGAAGCAATCGCCGCCGTGGCCGATGCCATTCGCCGCAGCCGTAGCGGGCTGAAGGACCCCCAGCGGCCGATTGGTAGCTTCATTTTCTTGGGCTCCACGGGCGTCGGCAAGACAGAGTTGGCCAAGGCCCTGGCGGCGTTTCTGTTTGACAGCGAGGACGCCTTGGTCCGGATCGACATGAGCGAGTATCGGGAGCAGCACTCAGGTAGTCGCCTGGTTGGCGCTCCTCCTGGCTACGTAGGCTACGATGAAGGCGGCCAGCTAACCGAGGCGGTACGTCGTCGTCCATATCGGGTTGTGCTCTTCGACGAGATCGAGAAGGCCCACCCGGAAGTGTGGAACATCCTGCTGCAGGTTCTCGACGACGGCCGCCTGACCGACGGCCAGGGCCACGTCGTCGACTTTCGGAACACCGTCATCATCATGACTTCGAATATCGGCACCGAGCTGTCGTTGCGGGGCGGGCCCGTGGGCTTCAGAACGGCGGCCACCGATGAGGGCGAGGAAGACACCTTTGCCTCCGACATTCGGGCGGCCTTGAAACGGGCATTCCGGCCAGAGTTCCTCAACCGAATAGACGAGGTCATGGTGTTCCACAATTTGTCCCGCGAGCACCTTGAGGAGATTGTGGACCTGCAGATCGAGAAGATCGCCGAGCGCCTGGCGGACCAGGGCCTTACCCTCGAGGTATCGGCAGCGGCCCGGAGTTGGCTCGCTCAGAATGGGTATGATCCGATGTACGGCGCCCGGCCATTGCGGCGTCTCATCCAGAGGCACATCGAGGCACCCCTCTCGAAGAGGATCCTCGCCGGACACTACGAGATCGGCGACACCGTGGTGGTAGTGCAGCACGAGGACGGCGACGAGGTGACCTTCGAGCGACGCGCGGCGGAGCCCATTCCAATCGAAGAGGTGATCGGCGAGCCGAGCGAGAGCGAATAGCGCTATACTACATCCAGCATTAGGAGCCCGGCCGAAAAGTAGTTCCTTGCCGTACTCCTAGGAGTTCGCTGGCGCGCCATCCTTGACTAACTGTGGGCGTTGCGCCCCTGGGCTTGCGGGGCACGCCTTGCGCGCCGGCGCCGACGGAGGCCTGCCGAAGTGACAATGCAAGAGACGACGGTGTCCGAGGGCGCGGCTGCGCCCGCGGAGGCCGTAGATTGGATTGCTGTCGGGCGAATCTGCCTGCTGTCTCGAGCCCTCGACGACCTGGAGGAACAAGAGCTCGTTCCGGAGCGCTTGGTGGCCTATCAGTTCTCGTCTCGGGGCCACGAGCTTGCCCAGGCCCTGCTGGGCATGGCCCTAGGCCACCCCCGGGACGCCGCCACCGTGTACTACCGCTCGCGGCCCTTTCTGCTGACCTGCGGCCTCACGGCCACGGAGGCCCTGGCCGGCAGCATGGGCCGGGTGGGCGGGCCGAGCGGCGCCCGGGACATCGGTGTTGTCCATTCCTTGGTGCCTCGGGGGCGGGCCACGGTTCTACCGATGTCGGGGGCGGTTGGGTCTCAGTACACCCCGGCGACGGGCTGGGCTTCCGCCATCCGCTACCGCGTCGAGGTCATGGGCCACTCCGACTGGGACGGCGCCATCGCGGTAGCCATGGGCGGCGAGGGGTCCACCTCCACCCCGGGCTTCTGGGCCGCCCTCAACATAGCCGCCACCGGGATTTTGCCGATGGTCTTCATGATCGAAGACAACGGCTACGCCATCTCAGTGCCGGCCACTGTCCAGACCCCTGGGGGCAACATCGCCCGCAATCTTGGGGCCTTCGACGGTCTGTTGGTCCTTGACGGCGACGGCACCAATCCGGCAGAGGCAGCCGAACTTCTGGCGACCGCCGTCGCTCGGGCCCGGTCCGGCGAGGGTCCGGCCGTGGTGCGCCTCGTGGTCCCTCGCCTGAGTGGCCACTCCTTTGCCGACACCCAGGCGTACAAACCCTCGGCGGTGGTTTCCGCCGAAGAGGAGGCGGACCCCCTGCCGCGCCTGAGGGACCACGTCGTGCCTCGGCTCATGACGCCGTCCCAGTGGGACGACCTCGCCGCCGAGTGCCAGGCCGAGGCCCGCCGGGCGGCCGAAGGGGCGCGGGATCAAAGTCCCGGGGATCCGGCCACGGCCACGCGGTTCCTATTCCACACCCCCGACGCCCCCGCATTGGTGGGCGGGGCGCGGCCGGAAGGCGCCAGCCTGCCCCAGGAACCCCCGGGCATCACCGCCGCCGAGCCCGTCCGCATCAACATGGTGGAGGCCATCCGCCGCACCTTGGCCCATGAGCTCGGAGCCTCCAAGGGTGTCGTCGTGTTTGGCGAAGACGTGGGGGTCAAGGGCGGCGTCCATGGGGCCACACGCGACTTGGCCCTGGAGTTCGGAGCCAAGCGGGTGTTTGACACCTCCCTCACCGAGGAGGGCATCATCGGCCGAGCCATCGGCATGGCCGTGGCGGGTCTCGTTCCCGTGCCGGAAATACAGTTCCGAAAATACGCCGACGCCGCCATGGAACAGCTCAATGACCTCGGCACCATCCGGTGGCGCACCGCGGGTCGGTTCGCCGCCCCAGTGGTGGTGCGAATCCCCGTCGGCACGGGCCGCGCCACGGGGGACCCCTGGCACAGCGTTTCCGGTGAGGCCGTGTTTGCCCACCAGCCCGGATGGCGTGTGGCGTTGCCGTCGAACGCCGCGGACGCCGTGGGCCTTCTGCGAACGGCTCTTCGGGGCGACGATCCTACCCTATTCCTCGAACACAGGAGCCTATACGACGCGGCGGTGGCCCGGCGACCCTACCCGGGGGATAGGTTCATGCTGCCCTTTGGCGAGGCGGCCACCGTGCGCCCTGGCACCGACGTCACCTTGGTGACCTGGGGCGCCCTGGTGCACACTGCCCTCGAAGTGGCGGCAGACTTTCCCGGGGCGGTTGAAGTCCTCGACCTGCGCACCATCGTGCCGTGGGACCGGGAGGCAGTGCTCGCCTCGGTGCGCCGTACTGGGCGGTGCCTGGTCTGCCACGAGGACAACCGCACCGCCGGCTTTGGGGCCGAGATTGCGGCCACGGTGACCGCGGAAGCCTTTCAGTCCCTCGACGCCCCGGTCCGGAGGCTAGCGGCCGCCGACTGCCCGGTTCCATACAGCCCCGCCATGGCCGCCGGCGTGCTTCCCTCCGCCGCGAGCCTCAGCTCGGCTATCCAGGACATCCTGGCCTACTGAGGCGTACCCGGCGGCCCGGCCCCTCATCAGTCCCCGGGGGTCTCGTCCAAGAAGCCATTCGGTCGCAGCTGGAAGCTAACCCACCGAGTGGACATGTATGGCCGGTCCTCGTCCCGCACCTCATGGAGGGCATGGGCCACATACCACACCACGACATCGGTGTCGGCCACGGACTCCCCGTTCAGGTAACTCGACAGGAGGTCCGCCTCTTCCGTGGACACGAAACGCTCGCTATCCCGGGCCCGGGTGACCCAGAATTCCCCCCGGGTGTAGCCCTCCTCGGCGACGCTGCGGAAGGTCCCGTCGCCGATCGTGGGATCGAGCTCGTAGGCGATGGGCGATCCGTTGGCATTCGTCTTATGGGCATCGGCAACCCGCCACCGGCGGAAGGTGGCCGCGTCGTTGCCGCGGTAGGTTTCCGCCAGGAGGGGCGCCCACCCCGAGGCCCCTTCGAGGCCATCGCTCCACGCCGGCTTGATGCGGAAGAACTCCTCCACCCGGTCGCCACCGGGATCGTCCATGTCCAGGTCGAGGCGCCAGTACACGTTGTGGGTGTGGGCCGCGCCGCCCAGGGGCAGCACGCCAGTTATGCCAAGGCCCGGCTCGATGACACCATCGTCCATGAACGTCCACCGGGTGAGGTAGTTGTAGGCACCCATCTGGCTACTGGACCACAGGACCATTGCGACGCCAACCCGGGCCCGACAATCCCCCTCGGTGCAGAAGAACTGGGCCAAGGATCGATCGACGGTCTCCCGGCACACGCGGCCTTCAGCCAAGAGGGCTCCGTCGCAGGCCTCGGCGGGCAACCCCTGCATTGCCGGGCCCATGCCGTAGGCCACATCGTGATACCGCGGCTGACCGGCGTCGAAGGGCACGAACACCTGGGCGATGGCGGCGCCGGACAGCACGCGGCGCATCGCCTCGCCGTCACCGAAGAAGGCGTCGGTGATGACCAGTCCCTCGTGGGCCCTGATCTCCCAACACACGGTCCAGCCAGCGCCAAGGGCAAGCTGCTGCCCGCTGCACTCTGGTCCAGCCGCCGCTCGGGCGGAGGAGCCGGCGCCGAAGGCGAACATGAGGCCGGCGGCGAGGGCGAGCCCCACCAGCCGCGGCAAGCTTGTCATTGATTCTCCTCCTCGGGCTCTGCGAAGGGCACGATTTCCGCCACCTTCAGGCTGGTCAGATCGACGATCACGTTGAAGGTCGGCACGATCCTGGACGGATCGAAGAACCACAGGCGCACACACCGGCTGGCCCGACATGGCGACGCGCTGTCGCCGGTGGCACTCGTCAACAGGCCGTTGGCCGTGGCTGTCGTTGGATCCAGCCCGGCGGCCGCCAAGGCCGCCTCCACGGCACCATCCGCCTTCGCCACCCGCTCCGCCTCCCTGATCTCCGACGGCAGAAGGGGGGCCATGTAGCCAGGGGGTACGGCCAGGGGCGTCACCATCCCGTCCTGGAGATCCACCATGGTTAGTACGACTTCATTGGTGTCGTAGCGGTAGAAAGCCACGTCGGCACGGCGACCCTCGCCCTCCTTGGCCGCATGCCGCTCGGCATACATCACGCGGAAGCTGGGACTGGCGGCCAAGGCCCCCAAGTCGGCGGATGCCCCCAAGGCATCGCGATCCGTGGCGGCGGCCAACATGCCCGACGCCGCGGCCAGGGCCATGTCCGTGGCGCGCCTCGTCTCCGCCGCCGATAGCATGTCGTCGGTCAACGGGCCCGGCGCGCCTTGGCCACCCTGCGCGGCGCTGGTCGCTCCGGAGGAGCCGAGCGCCCCCGCGCCCGCCGGCACCGGCCTCGCCGTCCCAGGCAAACCGGGGGTCAGGGCCCCGATATCACCTGGGGGGGACGCGATCGTAGCGGCGGCCGGCTCCGGTGCGTCCCCCAGGGAAGCTGACCCCCGGCAGGCCAAAACGGAGGCCATGAGGAACACTCCCCCGGCAACGGCCACAGCTGCCCGTCGCCGCCCCTGCCCCGTGTTCGTGTCCATGGACCGTCTCCCTTCGCCCGTTGGCCCTTTGGCCGCCCGCCGGGCCCATGCCCCTAGGCAGCCGTCTGAGCGCGCAGATCCGCCAACTTTTCCTCCGCCAAGGTTACCAACTCGCCAACTCCGCCTTTGTCGAAGAGCAACCGGGCCCCGGCGGCCGCGAACAGGTCAGGCAGGCGCCGAGTGCCGCCAAGGGCCAGGGCAGAGCGGTAGGCCCGAAGGGCGCCATCGGGGTCCTTGAGGCTGTTGCGCCAGACCTGCAGGGCTCCCATTTGGGCCAAGCCGTACTCGATGTAGTAGAAGGGCACCGTGAAGATGTGCAGCTTGTGATGCCAGAGGCTGCTTAGGGTCTCCTCCAATCCCGTCCAGTCCACCCCCACGTTGTACTCACGGTAGAGGCCGCTCCAGAGGGCATCCCGCTGGGCATGGTCCTGGTCCCCCAGGGCATAGAGGCGGTGCTGGAATCGCGACACGGTGGCCATGTACGGCAAGAAGCGGATCATGCGATCGAGGTGATGCGTCCGGGACCGGATGGCTTCGCGGCGGGTGTAGAAACCCCCCGCCGCGGCCTCCAGATATGGTGACGTCAGGAGCTCCATCGACATCGACGCCACCTCGGCAAATTCCATCGGGGCGCCGCGCTGCCAGATGTAGGGCTGGTGGGCGTTCAGGAACACGTGGAAGGCGTGGCCCGCCTCGTGGAGCATGGTCCGGGCATTGTCCTCGGTGCCCACGGCGTTCATGAAGATAAAGGGCCGGCGCCTGGTCGCCAGGGTGGCGCAGTAGCCGCCAGGCGCCTTTCCGGGGCGATTGTCCAGGTCGAGGAGATCTTCATCGGCCATGGTCTGAACCATCTGGCCCAGACTGGAGTCCAACCGGGTGAACACCGCTGCCGCCTTGGCCGCGAGATCGGCCCCGTCGTCAAAGGGGCGCAGGGGCTCCGCGCCATACGGATCGACCTCCACATCCCACGGACGCAAGACTTCGACCCCCAGGGCCGCCGCCCGGGCTGACGACGCCCTTTCCAGCGCCGGCACCGCCGCCAGCCTAATGGCGTCGTGAAACTCCTCGGCGTGGGCGGGGGTGTAGTCGAAGCGGCCCAGCTGCTGCCAGCGGTAGTCGGTGTAGTCGCCGTAGCCGGCGTTGGCGGCTATTCGCCGCCGGAGGGCGAACAGCTCGTCGAAGAGAGCATCCAGGTCCGCGCGCACCCCAAGCATTGCCTCGGAGCCGGCCCGCCACGCGGCCTCCCTGATGGAGCGGTCCGGCATGGACCGAAAGGGTGCCAACTGGGCCAGGGTCCGTTTCTCGCCCCGGAAGTCCACCTGCAGCCCCCCCACGATCTCGCTGTACCGCGTGGAGAGGGCCCGCTCCTCGGCCAACAGAGGCAGGTTCTCGTCGCGGAACAAGTCCATCGCGGCCCGGAATCGCCGCAGCACCGGCGCCATGTCAGGCCTCGACCACCCTGTGGACACCAGGGCCGACTTCAGCCCGTGCTCCGCCTCTTGAATCCGAGGCGCGACCTCCTTCACGTATGCCAGGAACTCCGTCTTGCGATCCATGTCCGCGGTGTCCTGGCTGCGGCGGATGGACAGCCACGAGGCGGCCTCGGCAACGCCTTCGGAGAAGCGCGACCACCTCGACAGCCACTCCTCTTCGGCGCCGGCGGGTGGGCCCTTCGCCAGGGCCTCGTACTCAGGGGCCAGCTCACTCCACGCGGTCACCTTCGGCAGCCCGTGGCCCTCCCTCGAATTGCCAGTCATGTCATCTCCTGCTGAATCGAACGCCTCCCTGCCCCAGGCACATAGTCCGGGGACTGGTGGCGGAAGTACCGGTCGTACAGCCGGGCGTAGTGCCCCTTGGCGGCCAGAAGGGCACCGTGGGAGCCCTCCTCTTGAATGCGGCCATGGTCCAAAACGATGATGCGGTCAGAAGCCTGCACCGTCGACAGCCGATGGGCAATCACCAGCGAGGTGCTGCCCCGAAGCAGAAGGTCAAGGGCGTCCTGGATCTGAGCCTCAGTGAAAGGATCCACGCTGGCGGTGGCCTCGTCCAGAATGAAGACGGCAGGGCGCTGCATGAGCACCCGCATCAGGGCGATGAGCTGCCGCTGGCCCATCGACAGGCGCGAACCTCGCTCGCCCACCTCCGTGTCGAGTCCTCGGGGGAGCGCGGCTAGCCACTCTCCGTCGCCAATGCGCCGGGTCATGGCGAGGATTTCAGCATCGCTGACCTCGGGACGAGCGTAGCGGATGTTGTCGGCCACCGTTCCACTCTTGAGGTAGGGGGTCTGGGGCACTATGCCGAGGTGGCGGCGATATGACGCCAGCTCGAGGGTCCGGATATCCCGGCCGTCGATTGTGATCGCGCCCCCCTGAAACTCGTAGAATCGGGCCACGAGCCTCGCCACCGAGGTCTTGCCGGCCCCCGTCGCCCCTACAAGGGCCACTGACTCCCCGGGATGGATTTCCAAATCGAGGCCGGGTAGCACGACCACGTCGTCGCTGTAGCGGAGCACGACCTTGGAAAAGCGAATGTGCCCCTGGAGGCGAGGCACGAGCACCGATGCCTGCTGAACCACCGGCGACACATAATCGATGAGGGCAAACACCCGCTCGATCGCAGCCAAGCCGGCCTGCACTTGGCTCGTGAAGGCCGCAAGGTTGATGAGGGGAAACCAGAAGCGGTCCAGGCTTTGGATGAACAGGAACCAAGCCCCGAGGGCAATTGCACCGCCGACGGCTTCGAGGCCGCCGGCGTAGACAATTGTGGCGGTGCCGATGCCCACCAGGATGTTCAGCACCGGGAAGACAGTGGCCAAGACCAGGCCCCGGCGGACGTTGATGCGATATGACAAGCGATTGACGGCCGTGAACTCCCCCCAGATTGCCGCCTCACGACGAAAGTTCTTGGCCACGGCTATGCCCGACACCGTCTCGAACACCTTGGCGTTCACCTCGGCCATCGCCCGGGCACCTTGGCGCGTGACGTAACGGGCCACCCGCCGGAAGCCCGCCGCCAGGACGACCACCACCGGGGCCCACGCCAGGAGGATCACTGTCAGGCGAGGCGAGATGGACCACAGAACTGCCGCCAGGATCATCATGACCAGGATCTGGGACACCAATTCCGTGATTAGCACCACGGTCTGGCCGAAGTCATTGGTGTCCGAGGTGATTCGGGTCACCACCCGACCCGAGGAGTAGCGGTCGTAGAAGGACATGTCGTGGTGAACAGCTGCCCGGAAGGCGTCTCGGCGCAGGGCCAACACAATGTCGCCAATCACCGCCACAGTCAGGCGTCGGCGAAGGTAGTTGACGGCCCAAACGAGCACCCCGGCCAGGAGCACCGCCACCCCGAGGGCATCCAGCAACTCCTCCCGGCGGCCGCCCAGCATGTCGACCCCCTGGGCGATGAGCATTGGCACTCCGGCTCCCAGGGACGCCAGGGCTGCTACGCTGGCGACCACGACGGCTACCGCCCGGCGGTGAGGCGCAAAGTACCGGGCCGCCCGCTTGGCCAACGTCAGGTCGGAGTACTCCCGGTCGTAGGCCTCTACATCGAGGTGGCTAAACACAGCCCCTCTTCATGTCCTCGCGGCCGGCGTCGTCGAGGCGGGCCGTCGCACGGTGGCCGGGACCCCGGCGCCCCCGGAAGAGCCGGCCATAGGCCGGGCACCGGGCTAGGAGCTCATCGTGGGCGCCGCAGTCGACCACCCTGCCTTGGCGCAGGACCAGGATCGCATCCGCCCAGCGGATCTGGGACAGACGATGGGTAATGAGAATGGTGGTGCGCCCCTCGGCGGCGCTCCACATGGCCCGCTGGATCGCCTCCTCCGTCTCGCTGTCGATGGCGCTGGTGGCGTCGTCCAGGATGATTATCCGTGGGTCCGCCAGCAAAGCCCTGGCAATGGCAATCCGCTGCCTCTGCCCCCCGGACAGGGTTACGCCCCTCTCCCCCACGACCGTGTCGTAGCCTTCTGGTAGGTCGATGATGAATTCGTGGGCCTGGGCGACCCGGGCAGCCTCCACCACGTTCTCGCGAGTGGCCGCCGCGGCGCCGAAACTCATATTGTCGGCAATGGTGCGGGACAACAGGAACGGATCCTGCTCTATCACGGCAATCTGGCGACGCAGGCCCTCGAGACTCCAGCGGCGAACATCGATGCCGTCCACCGCCACGGAGCCGGAGCGCACGTCGTACGTCCGGTTGACCAACTTCGTGAGGGTTGACTTCCCCGCGCCGGTCTGGCCCACTACTGCCAGGGTCTGGCCCGGGGCAATGTGCAAATCGACGTCATGGAGCACGTCGTCCCCGTCCTCGTACCCGAAAGTGACGTGGGAAAGATCCACGGCGCCCTGCATACGCCCCACATGACCGCCGACATTCTCGTCCAGATCGGTCTCCCGGTTCATGAGCTCCAGGATACGACTCGCGCTGGCAATCCCCGACGACACCTGGGAGTAAGCGAACAAGCTCACGAAGGTCGGAAACGTGAAAAGCTGCAGCAGGCCCGTGAAGCCCACCACATCTCCCAACGTGATGGCGCCGGCGCGATACAAATGCAGGCCGTGGAGGAAGCCCACGCCGACTGCCAGGCCCAGGAGCAGGAGCGGCAGGAAGCGGGCCTCCCTGGCACCCTGGCGAACGAAGGCATCGCGATAGGCCCGGGCCGCTATGGCGAAGCGCCGCTCCTCCGACTCCTCTTGGGCGGCCGCCTTCACTACCTCCACGCCATCCACCGCCTCCGTGAGGCCAGCGTTCATGGCCCCGAAGCTACGGCGTACCTCCCGGGTCATGGGCGCCAGATCCTTCAGATAGCGGCGCAGTGCCAGCACGTAGCTCACCACGAAAACTGCGGGCACCGCCACGAGATGCGGGTGAATGCGGGCAGCGAAGACCACGGGAACCAGCAGGAACATCCCCGAGCCGACCACCAAGTTGAGGCCCGGGTTTAACATCAGGTTCACCTCCCGGACGTCGTTGGTAGCCCGGGCCATGGTGTCCCCCACCGGCTGGCGACCGTGAAAGGTCATGCTCTTCCCGAGGAGGCTGGCATAGAGCTCCCCCCGGGCGTCCCGCTCGAAGCGCTGGGCCAAGAACTCGGAGGCGGCGTTCCGGGCCAGCTGGAGAAGCGCCCTCACCGCCTGGGACACCACGATCAGGACGGCGGCCTGCAGCAACACCGGCGCGGCGGCGGCCCTCGTCGCGGCGCCGGTCCGCAGGTCGTCGAAGGCCCGGCCCACAATCACGGGCACAACACCGGCAAGGACGGCATTGCCCAAGGCGCCAAGCACCGCCACTGGAATCAGCCAGCCGTGGCGCACCAGATGCGAGAGGATCCAGCGAGCTGGAGACGCCCGGTTGCGGCGGAGGCCGGGCTCCGCCACGAACTCCACGGCCCTCACGGCGGGGCTACGGGCGATCCGCCGGGGCAACGGTTATGACATCACCCGCCGCGGCCGCCGGCACGGTGGACACCGTACCGTCGGGCCACCTCACGGTCACCCTGGCCGTCGCGGCGCCCGCCATGCCGAAGACGTGGGCTGTGCCGTCCTGGGAGAGGTATGAGGACCCGGCGTGCACCTCCCGCAGCAGGGCCAGTCCGTCATCCCGCTCCACACGAATCCAGGCGCCGACTCCCGTTGGGTTGTCAGGCCCGCCCGCGAGCTTCACCACCAGCCCTCGCCGACCGGCCACGCCTCGATTTCGGTACACGCGGACTGGCCCGTCATTCACGCCAACGGCCAAGTCCACCCACCCGTCTTGGTCGAAATCAGTGACGGCGACGCCCTTGGCGTCCGCGGGCACCGAGAGGCCGCTGTCGGCCGGCGACACCGCCTCGAAGGCTCCGCCGCCATCCCCCCGCAGCAACTGACCGACGCCGCTGTCATAGCGGCCGCCGCCGACGGGGTCTCCGCCGTAGAGGTTGTGGGCGATGAACACGTCGTCGTGACCATCGTTGTCGAAGTCAGCCACGGCGACCCCGAAGCCCACGGACATCTGGGCCGCCGCCGGCAGGGGCCGTGCCTCGTAAGCTCCGGCACCATCGTTCAGGAACAAGGTATGTCCAAGCACCTTCGCCTCGAAGCGGGTGCCAGCCGCCAGTTCCTCGGGCGAGAATATCTCCTGAATCGTTCCGCGAGCAAAACCCCGGAAGCTGCTGAAGCGCTCCCAGGTGGAGGCCACATCATGTTGAATGTCGAGGCGGGACCGCATGGCGTACAGGGCACCGCTGTCCCACTCCGTCTCGATGGTCTCGTAGTTGCCGTCACCGTCCATATCGCCGCCGAGGAGCACAACCGGGGCGTCCGGGGAAGCGCGGTACAAGGTGTTCCACCCGAAGTTGGTGGCCACCACATCCAAGTCGCCATCATGATCAACGTCCCCGGTGGACAGGCCATTCCATAGCCCTGGCCACTTGTCCAAGCCAGCCTCCGACGTCACATTGGAAAGGCGACCGCCCTCATTCCTAAAGAGCCTCACCGGGCCCCAATGGGTCGCCAGGAGCAGGTCAGGATCGCCGTCATCATCGACGTCGGACCATAGGGCGGCCGTGACGGCACCCACATCGGCCAGACCCACGGCGTCACCGTCGCTGGGCTCTAGCCCAGTCGGCGTGCCCCGGAAGAGCAAGGTGGACGCCGGCATGGGATAGCGCCCCGGCACCGTCAGGCTGCCGACCACCACATCGACCAGGCCGTCACCGGTGTAGTCGGCCGCCGCTATTGCTGAGGCGCTGCCATCGGACACCGCCTTCCATGCGGCGCCATCGAGCCGGGCCGGAAGGCTACTGGCCTCCAGGGCGACAACTCCCTGGTCCGCCGCCGATTCGACACGGCTCGTGGTCTCTAGCAGGCGCTGCGCCCCGGCGACGTGAAGGAAGAGGGGCGCCATGGCCTCGACGGCCCCAGGAGCTGGGGTTACCGCCACCGTGTCGAAGGAAGTCGCGGCCTTACTGATGAACAGCCCCGTCCCCTGCCCCCGGGCCCCGGCCACGGCCAGATCGTCCCAGCCATCGTCATTCCAGTCGCCCCAGGCCACGCCTGGCCCAAGGCGAGACAGGCGCAATGGCAGCAAGGGCTGGGTAGTCAGGTCGTCGAAATCCGTCTCGTCGTGGCGGAAGCGAATGCCCAGGTCCTCCGCCACCTCAACGAACTGGGGCGCCGACGCCGTCGTCGCCTGAGGTGTGGGCACCGGCCCATTCGGCTCCGCGATGGTCAAATGCCGGTCCGCCGCCACATCCTCCAGCACGGTCCGACGGCCGGAGGGCCAGTCGACGGTCAGACGCCTGGCGCTGGTGGCCTGACCGAGGCCAAAGACGACCACCGCCTCGTGGCCCGACATGTATCCGCCGCCAACGCTCATCTCCCGCACCTGGACCCCTGGCACGCCATCTACCCCCTCGAGGGTGAGGCGCGCCCCCAGGCCCATGGTGTTCGAGGCAGCCCCCCGTAGTGACACCTTGAGGCGATGGGCCACCGAGTCGTTGCGATACACCCCCGCCACGGCGTTCATGTTGTTCACGACGGCATCCAGATCGCCGTCGCCATCCAAGTCGGCCAATGCCATGCCGTTCCCAATGGCGGTGGCATCGAAGCCCCAGGCCTTCGATACGTCTTCAAACCGAAGGCCGTCGATATTACGAAACGCGAAATTGCCCGTCAGTAGAGGGGGCCGGGCCCGCTCCATCGCAAAGGCCTCGGCCATACGGCCGGCCCGCTTCATCACCTGGACTCGGAGAGCCTCGTCGGCGTTCATGTCATCCCGGACGAAGCCGTTCGTGACCAAGAGATCGCTCCGGCCGTCCAGGTCCATGTCCGCGAACTTGGCGGTCCACGTCCACTCCGTGGCCGCCACCCCCGCGTATCGCGCTACCTCCGTCCACGTCCCGTCGCCATTGCCCACGAACAGCGAGTTGCGTTTCAGCTGGGCCGCCGCTGACTCGGGCGGCACGCCCCCGCCCCGCAGCATGCGGGTGGATTGGGTGAGGCGCCGCACCCGGTTCCGGCTGACCATATCCGACGTCATGAGATCCACAACGCCGTCGTTGTTGAAATCGCCGAAATCGAGGCCCATTGAAAACCACGGCGTGTGGCGCAGGGCAGCCACGGGCATCTCCGAAAACCTCCCGTCGCCGTTGTTGTGATAAAAGCGGTCCGGGGTCTCGAAATCGTCCGCTACGTAGAGGTCCGGCCAGCCGTCGGAGTCGACGTCGGCGAACTTGGCGGCCAGGCCAAAATCCCGGCCCACGATGCCGGCCGCCCGAGACACCTCATCAAAGGTACCGTCACCCCTATTTCGGTAGAGAGCGTCCGGCTCCGCCCGCAGGACATAGCTCTCCAAGGGCCCCTCGATATCGTAGCGCAGCTCCGGCTCATCGGCCGGCGCTGTCCCCGGCGGGAAGTAGCGGCTGAGGCCAAAGGGCCGATAGGTGGCCAGGTAGAGGTCTACATCGCCGTCCCGGTCGTAGTCTGCCACGGCGGCAGCCGTGGAGGCACCCACGTACCCAACCCCGGCCTTGGCCGTCACGTCGGTGAAGGTGCCGTCACCGTCGTTCTGAAACAGCGTGGCCGCCCCAGCGAAGGCGCACACGAACAAGTCCTGATCCCCGTCGCCATCGGCGTCGAAGAACTTGGCGCAAGTTGGAAACCGCTCCTTCCAATGCCCAGCCTCGACCGGGCGCGGGATTGTAACCCCCGCCGCCTCCGTCTTGTCCTCGAAGCGCCATCCCCCGAGGTTTCGATACAGGTGATTGCGGCCGGTCTCGGAGACAAGGTACACGTCGACCAAGCCATCGCCGTCGTAGTCCGCCGCCGCCACCCCCGCCCCGGCGTGCAAGAATCGCCCAGTGCGCTCCTGGGGCAGGGTGTTTTGGTGGTCGATCCCCGTCTCCCGGGGCGCCAAGCCGGTCAGGAGATGCTCCCCGGGGCCCGGCCCTCCTCCCCGTGGCGCGGCCAGGGACTCTTCGCGCACCTGGGCCACGGCCGACCCGCCGTCGCGACGGCAACCCGCCAGGACCAACAACCCTCCACCCAGGAGCAAACCCACGAGGCGACAGCTGCACAGCATTGCGGAGGCGCGCAAGGCACCGCTCCTTGCGATAATGAGGAAAGGGGGCGAAGCCGGGCCCGACGCGCCCGTGCCGCCGGAGCGGCAATGCTACGGCGTGGGCAGCAACGGGTCAACGGCCGTCATTCCGACCAGCCACACAAGAAGAACCGCCCCCGGTCTCCCGGGGGCGGTTCGCTCAGGCTGTTCGAGGGGCCAAGGCCCCTCCCCCCTTAGTTGGGGGTGTACTCCATGGTGTAGTCGATGGGACCGGACGACGACGGCGGGAACGTGTCACAGATGTTCTGGAAGATGTACGTGTAGTCACCAGCTCCAGGAATCGTGAAGGTGTAGCTTTCGCCGACGTTGAAGTTATCCGGGAAGGTGTTCGGGCCGCTGAAGGGCGGGCCGTCGAAGGACGTCTCCAGGTGGTTCTGACACGGGTCGGCCGGGTTGTGGCCGTTGGGACCCGAGTAGAGCACACCGATGACGTCGCCAACGCCTCCGCCGCACGAGGACCCGACGAAGGGCGTGAGCCCCACTGCGTCAACGGTGATCAACATCTCACCGGCCCCGCAGAAGTTGAGCTCGGTCTCGCCGAAGTTCCGGATGTTGGCCGCGCCGCCGCCGATGTTGCTGACGTTGCACGTGCCACCCGGGCCAGGAGCACCCGTGTACGGGTAGCCAGCCTGGAACGGCGGGCCCTGCACGATCTGGATGGTGTTCGACTCGGTGACCGCGGCACAATCGCCGGGCTCGGGCCGCCCACCGGGCTGACCCGGGCACAAGGGCGCTACAGGGCCCTCGAAGTCGAAGAAGAACTCGTTACCTTCCTCAGCGGACTCGCGGAAGGGGATGCCCGTCGTGCCGGCAGCCTCGTCGCCGGGGATGTCCTCACCCAAGCGCGTGCCGGTCCGCTCCACCACCACCGCGGCCAGGCCGAGGAGGTTGCGGATGAAGAAGCCCGTCTGGTCGAACACCTCGTGCTCCCAGAAGGTGGCCGAGATGATCGCGCTGCCCTTGAAGCCGGGGTTGATGTAGCCCCACGACTCGAAGTTGATGTACTCGACCTGCTTCTCGTTCAGCTTCTCGCACACGTAGTCGAGAAGGCCGTTCTGGTCGTACACGTAGATGGCGAAGTCGGTGAAGCCAGGCTTCGGCACCAGGTTGGTGATTGCCAGCTCCGTCGTCACCCCCGTGCCCTCGAGATCCTTGAGGACGGACGGGATGGCGATGAGGCCGATGCCGCTGTCGGTGCCGCCGCCGCAGCAGCCGATCTGCCAGTCGTAGGCCCGCTGCTCAGCCAGCAGGTTGTACGCGATGGCCTCGGCGGTGTCGCTGCGCGCCGCGTCGGTGTACTTGATCAGGGTGGCGATACCGGTGATGTTCGGCGGTGCCACCAGGGGATCGCCAGGGGAGAACCACTCCTGGCTCTCGACCCGCACGCTGCCCACCC
>CAZXNP010000006.1:0-19117 GCA_964642035.1 uncultured Anaerolineales bacterium
GCGGCCCCCGAAAATCGCCCCGGCGCGGGGTCCCAGTGAGGGCCTCCTGGAGACCCCCCCCCACCGGATGCTCACCCCGGCGGCGCCGGGGGCTCCGCGGCCGCCGTACCTGGCCGCCGGCGTGGCCGAAGAGGGCCTCGAAGAAATCGGAGAAACCCCCACCGCCGAACAGGCCCTCCAGGTCCTCGGCCGCTACCCTGGTGTAGCGGCCCTGGGGCGCCCCCGGCCCCGGCGCCCAGGCGCTCCAGTCGAAGCCCCCGGGCGCCCCCGCCTGCTGGTACCGGCGCCACTCTTTGCCAAATCGATCGTACTTGGAGCGCTTGTCCGCATCGCCCAAGACCTCGTAGGCCTCGTTGATGTCCTTGAACTTGCGATCTGCCTCGGGATCCTCACGGTTGACATCGGGATGAAGCTTGCGGGCCAAGCGGCGGTAGGCCGACTTGATCTCTTTGGCGGACGCGTCCCGGGCCACCCCGAGGACCTCGTAGTAGTCCTTGTAGTCCAACGCCGGCTCCGTGGGCCGGCGGCGCGGTGGGCCGCCGGATCAGCTTTCGCGGAATTCGCCCTCCACCACATTGTCGTCCTCGGGGGCACCGGCGTCGGCCCCGTCGGGTCCGCCACCGGCGCCATCCGCGGCCCCCTCCGCCGCTTCTGCCTGCTGGGCCTCGTACATCTGCTGGGATAGGGCATGGCTGGCCTGCTGGAGCTCCTCTGAGAGGGACCGAATCTTGGCGGCGTCATCGCCCTCCATCGCCTCCCGCAAGGCCTTGACCTGGCCCGCGATCTTCTCCCGGTCGGCCGCCGGCACCTTGTCACCCAACTCGCCCAGGGCCTTTTCCGTTTGATACACCAGCGTGTCGGCCTTGTTCCGCGCCTCGACGAGTTCCCGCAGGCGCTTGTCTTCGCCGGCGTGCTCCTCCGCCTCATGGACCATGCGCTCGATGTCGCTCTCCGAGAGGTTCGTGCTCGCCGTGATAGTGATCTTCTGCTCTCGACCCGTGGCCTTGTCGGTGGCGGCCACGTTGAGGATGCCGTTGGCGTCGATATCGAAGGAGACATCGATCTGGGGCAGCCCCCTGGGGGCCGGCGGAATCCCTTCCAGCCGGAACTGGCCCAGGACCATGTTGTCTCGGGCCATCGGCCGCTCCCCCTGGAGCACCTTGATGTCCACCGCCGTCTGGTTGTCCTCGGCAGTGGAGAAGATCTCCGACTTGCGGGTGGGGATGGTCGTGTTCCGCTCTATCAGAGGCGTCATCACCCCGCCTAGGGTCTCTACCCCCAGGGTGAGGGGCGTCACGTCGAGCAGAACCACGTCATGGACCTCGCCGGCAAGGACGCCGGCCTGAATGGCGGCCCCCACGGCCACGACTTCGTCGGGATTCACTCCCTTGTGGGGCTCGCGGCCCGTCATGCTCTTCACAAACTCCTGGACCATGGGCATCCGCGTGGCGCCACCCACGAGCACCACCTCGTCGATGTTGCCGGCCTTCAGAGCGGCATCCGACAAGGCCTGATCGAAGGGCCCCTTCAACCGGGCGAGGAGGTCCTCCGTGAGCTGCTCGAAGGTGGCGCGGGTGAGCTTCATCTGCAGGTGCTTGGGCCCGGAGGCGTCGGCGGTGACGAAGGGCAGGTTGATTTCAGTCTCGACGGCGCTAGACAGCTCGATCTTGGCCTTTTCAGCCGCTTCCTTGAGGCGCTGCAGGGCCTGGCGATCCTCCCGCAGGTCAATGCCCCTTTCCTTCTGGAAGCTGTCGGCGATCCAGGCCACGAGGTGCTCGTCCCAATCGTCGCCGCCAAGGAAAGTGTCGCCCGCCGTGGACTGCACCTCCACGACGCCGTCGCCGACCGTCAAGACGGACACATCGAAGGTGCCGCCTCCGAGGTCGAAAACGAGGATCGTCTCGTCGGCCTGCTTTTCGAGGCCGTAGGCCAGAGCGGCCGCCGTGGGCTCGTTGACGATCCGGAGCACATTGAGGCCGGCGATCTTGCCGGCGTCCTTCGTGGCCTGGCGCTGGGAGTCGTTGAAGTACGCCGGCACCGTGATCACCGCGTCAGTGATCTTCTCCCCCAGATAGGCCTCGGCGTCCGCCTTGAGCTTTTGAAGGATCATGGCGGCGATCTCCTGGGGAGCGTAGGACTTGCCCTTGGCCGGCACCTTGACCCGCACATCGTCGTTGGGTCCGGCCACGATCTCGTACGGCACATGGCGGCGCACGGCCTCCGCCTCCGGATCGTCCACTCGCCTCCCCATCAGGCGCTTCACCGAGAATACCGTGTTCTCGGGATTCACTACCGCCTGGCGCTTGGCGGTCTGGCCAACCAGGCGCTCTCCGCCCGTGGTGAAGGCCACTACCGACGGCGTGACCCGACTGCCCTCGGCGTTGTGGATGATTGCAGCCTTACCCCCCTCCATCACTGCCATGGCCGAGTTGGTGGTGCCCAAGTCGACTCCCAGCATCTTCGGCATGTCAATCTCTCTCTCTGATTCTCCGGCGGGGGCTTCGCCATTCTGAGGCAGCCACCCGCCGCGGCTTATGACTCCGCTGTGACGCCGAGTACGATAGGGACCAGGCGTTAGACCCGCGTCGACAGCGTGTTAGAATGGTGTTAGATCCATGACCAAGACTGGCCAGGGCAGCGGCAACGAGCTGCTGCTGCCGGATCGTCGGCTCCAGCAGCGCGACTACCTGCTCCGCATTGCCCAAGCCATGACCGCTCGCCTCGACCTGCGCGAGGTCCTGGCAATTGTCATCCGCTACGCCGTGGACATCACCGGCGGCCGGGCCGGGGCCATAGCAATGCGCCAGGGCGACGGCAACCTCAAGCCCGTGGCCAGCTACCGCCTCGAGGGGGTGTTCGAGGAGCGCCTGGAGGATGCGCTCCACCCTGCCCCGGGCCGCCCGGCGAAGGGCCCGGCAGGAGGCTCGGACTCGGATTCCGCCCCCGTCGCCAACGTACGCGCTCTGGAGGGGCCACGTCCGGAGGCGTCTCGACGGGAGCGCCTCGTGTCCCTGCCCCTCGAGCTGGCCGGGGAAGAGATGGGGCGCATAATCATCTTCCGGTCGGAGGCGGCGGCCGTCTTCTCGCCCTTGGACAGTCGCGTCCTCCAGGCCTTTGCCGACCAAGCCGCGGTGGCGATCCACAACGCCCGCCTGTACGCCCAGTTGGCGGTCCAGGCCAACGAGTTGCGCCTTCTCCACGACTTCACCCTGGCCCTCCTGGGGGCCGAGGGCCGTAGCGACGGACTGTCCGCGGCCGCGGGACACATCCTGGGGGTGGGGCCATCCGACTGGGCGGCGGTGGTGCCCCTGGGGCCCGGCGAGGCGGTCACGGCCGCGGTCAACGGCTTCCGTGACGCGGTTAACACGGCGGCCCTGGCCCGGATGGGCCCGGACCTGGCCGGAGGGGACGCCGCGGTGGTATTCGGCGACCTGGCGTCCCAGCCGGATGCCCCGGCGGCCCTGGCCGAGGCCCACCTGAGCAGCGCCGCGGCAGCGCCAGTTGACGGTACCGGCGGCCCGGTGGCCGTGCTGTGGGTGGCAGCCCGTGCCCCCCAGCGCTACGGCAAGGACACCGTGCCCCTTCTGGAGACCTTCGCCCGCACCCTCGGTCTGGCCGTGGATCGCTACGACCTGGTGGAGGAACTCGCCGGCCGCCAGGCCCAACTCGCCGCCATCATCGAGGGCCATCCATCGGGCATCTTGCTGTTGGACCGCGACCTGGGCATCAGGGCGGCAAATCCGGCCGCTGCCCGCCTTGTCGGTCGCGGCGCGGCGGATCTCGCCGGCCGGCCCGTCGACACGGTGATGAAGGTGCTGGACGAGGCCGGCCGGTCAATCGCCGCCCCCCGTCCAACGGCCACGGCTGGCGAAGCGGCCACCATTCGAGGCACCCTGGCCATAGGCGAGGGTCAGGGCCCGTACGTGCAGCTCAGCCTGACCCCCCTGGCCGGGACCGGAGGCCAGGCAGCGGCCTATCTGGCCGAGGTGGTGGACCTGTCCGCCTACAAGGAGGCTGAGGATGCCAAGCGAGTCTTCCTGGCCGGCCTCTCCCACGAGCTGAAAACGCCCCTGGCCCTCATCCGCGGCTATGCCGAGACCCTGGCCCATCGGGAGGTCCGCCGCGATGATGCCCTCTTCACCGACAGCCTCGAGGTCATCCTCACCGAGACCCAGCACCTGACGCGCATGGTCGACCGTCTGCTGTTGGCGGCGCGACTACAGTCGGGTGAGCTCACCCTGGACGTGGACGACGTGGATCTGGTGCCCCTGGTGCAGCGCCTGGTCGGGGAGTTCCAGGCCATTCACCCGGACCACCGGTGGACCTTCGAGAGCAACGGGGCGGCCATCGTGGCCGGCGATGGCGACCGGCTGCGGGAAGTCATCGGCAACCTGCTGTCCAACGCCGCGAAGTTCTCCCCGGCGGGCACCGCGGTGGCGGTCGCGGTGGAGTCGACCGGCGGGCAGGCGGTGGTCACGGTGACCGATAGCGGCATAGGCATCGAACCCAGGGACGCCGAGCGGGTCTTCGAGCGCTTTTTCAGGGCCTCGAATCGCGTCGAAGGGGCCGGCCTGGGCCTGTACATGAGCCGGGCCATCGTCGAAGCCCACGGCGGCACCTTGGCTCTTGCCAGCGAGCCCGGCCGTGGCAGTCGCTTCACCGTAGCCATACCCCTCCGGCCATTGGAGGCGTCCCGGGTGGCTCCGGAGGTCTCCGAGGCGCGGCCGTGAGCCCCCGGAGCCTGGACGGGCGACTGATTCTCGTCGTGGACGATGAGGAGCGGATCATCCGCTTCGTCCGCCTGCATTTCGAGATGGAGGGGGCCAGGGTGGCCGAGGCCCACGACGGCGAAGCGGCCCTGGCAACCGTGCGCCGAGACTTGCCCGACCTAGTGGTGCTGGACGTGATGATGCCTGGCCTCAACGGCTTCGAGACGCTACGGCGCCTCCGGGAGTTCTCCGATGTGCCCGTGATCATGCTCACGGTTCAGGCCGACGAGGCTGACAGGATCCGCGGACTGGACCTGGGGGCGGACGACTATATGGCCAAGCCCTTCAGCCCCGGGGAACTGGTCAGCCGGGCCCGGGCCGTCCTGCGGCGCACCCAGACGCCGGCCGACAGCCGCGTGGTGGCCGTAGACGACTACCTGCAAATCGACTTCGGCGCCCGGGAGGTACTGGCCGGGGGCCGCCGGGTGAAGCTGCGGCCAACCGAGTGGCGCGTCCTGTACCATCTGGTGCGCAATGCCGGCTGGGTGCTCACTCACGACATGATCCTGGCCAAGGTGTGGGGTCCGGAGTACTTGGGGCAAGACAACTACGTGCGCCTCTACATCACGTACTTGCGGCAGAAGATCGAGCCCGACCCGTCCCATCCCCGGTATATCCTGACCGAAAGGGGGTCCGGATACCGCTTCGTCGACATCGCCGGCAAGCCCGCCCTGCCGCCGGACTCCTAGGTTACCGGAGGGCCCACGGCCGGCGCCCCCGGCGGAAGCTTCTCCACCGGGGGCGCCCACCCGACGACTCAAGCGCCGGGATTACATGGACACTGCCTGGCCGGAGGGCCGGGCACCCTCACTTCTTGCTGGTCTTGACCTCGATCTTGTGGGGCCGGACTTCCTCGCGCTTGGGCAGGTCCAGGCGCAAGACGCCGTGGGCGAAGGACGCCTCGGCGGCCCCGGCGTCGACGGGGAGGTTCAGGGCGAAACGGCGCTCGAAACGACCCCGGGGCCTTTCGGCCATGACCCAGGTTCGCCCCTCATCCCGGGGGGGGATGTTGCCGCTGACCGTCAGGTGGTCCTGCTCGTAGGTCACGTCCACGGCGTCGGGGCGACACCCGGGTAACGCCAACTCCAACACGAGGCGGTCAGCATCTTCCCACGCGTCCGCGGCGGGCACGAACACATCTCGGCGCCCTTCCGGTCCGCGGCCACGGGCCAGGTTATCGTCCACCATGCGATCAACTGCCTGGCGCATGGTCAAGAGGTCTGACCACGGGCTGAGTCTGATGTATGCCATGTCACAAATCCTCTCTTGGGATGAGGGCAGCGGCCGTGGCCGCATCAGCCCTTGATCTCGATTCTTCGGGCCACCGCATCGGCCCGCTTGGGCAGTACCAGGGTCAATTCGCCGTTCTCGTAGCGGGCGTTGGCGGCATCGGAGTCCACCGCCGCCGGCAATCGAACGGAGCGGTGGAAACTACCACGGCGGCGCTCGCGGATGTAGAAGTCGCCCTCGTTCTTCTCCTCCTCCGTGTCCGTGTGGCCGGAGAGGGTGAGGACATCACCTTGGACCGCCACGTCGATGTCGCCGGCCCTGAATCCGGGGACGGTAGCGCGGACCTCCACTTCGTCATTGCGCTCGAGCACGTCGATCGGCACCGCGAGGGGAGCTCCGCCATTCACGGGCCCCGTCCACACATCGTCGAGCAGCCGGTCCATGGCCTGGCGCAAGGTGGTCAGCTCCCGCAGGGGCTCCCATCGAGTTAGAGTCATTCCAATCCTCCTTCGAGTTCCCTAGCCCCGGCCCGCGCCGGGGCACCTTCACTCGCAGCCAGGATACGGCGCCGTCGTTAAGGCGCCACTAGCCCAACGCTAGACTCCCGCTAGTGGTTCGTTAGAGGGGTATTAGACCCCCCTAGCGCTGGTGGGCGAAGGGGAGGAAGATGCCGTGGGGCGTGCTGTTGGCGCGGCCGGGGGTACCGCCCCTGGCCACGGCTACCCAGTTCGCGGCCTCGGTGCCGAAGATGGCCAGGCCAAGGCGCTCCAGAGACGGCCCGGCCCCGTCGGCCAGAGGGGGCCACGGGCTCCTGTCTCGGTAGGCGACGACATCCTCCACGACGAAGAGGGGCTCCGCGCCCTGGTCGTGGATGGGCCGCACGAGGCGCACTACATCGCCGCCATCCCCCAGGCGCCCCTCGAAGGGCCCGAGGACCGGCACCCCCAAAGGCGTGTCGACGGCCCGGCGGAAGGCGTCGGGGTCGCCGGCCACCACCAAGGCCCGCCCTCCGGGAGGCAGCAACATCCCCGGCGGGAAGACGAAGGCGATGCCGCCGTCGAGGCGCCAGGTGTCCCGAGTGCGCCCCGGGGCGAAGAGGGGCACCGGCGCCCCCGTGGCGTTCGTTACCTCCACGAACTCGGCGCCGCTGCCGGCTGGGTGGTACATCACCTCGCTCACCACTGCCGGCCCCACGTAGGCCGCCGCGTTGGCCGCCCCGGCCCCCGTGCGGAACTCCTCGACGGAAGAAGGATCCACAATGCCGAAGGAGGGCCGCTCCAAAGGGGCGATCCTGGCCCCGGCGGATGTGGCCACGCGGCCCACAGACCGATTGACGGGCTGGGGCCCAAAACTGAAGCCGTAGACGTCGCCGGTGGTGCTCCCGTCGGCTGCCGTCTCGCTGAGGTACACCGCCTCTCCAGCCGAACTCAAGGCGAAGGCCACCGGGGCCTCGGCCCTGAAGTCGGCCTCATAGAACACCCGCCGGCCGCCGGGACCGACGACGGTGCCGTCCGGGATTCGAAACTTCCTGAGGTCGGCCAGGCTGCGGGCGGTATCGCTCAAGTACCAACCCCCGATGTCGACCCCATCGCCAGTGACGTTCTGCACCTCGATGGCATCCTCGTACGGCGTACTCGAGGCCGCCAGCGCCTCGCTCACCACCACTCGGCGGCCGCCCCCGGGCGGATCGAGGCGCCCCGGAGAGCCCCCCGCCTCGGTGCTGGCGCGCCAGTCCTCGCCCCGCCACGGGTCGGGCCGACCCGGCTCCTGGGGCACCAAGGAGTATCCCAAACCATCGGGCGCCGCCGGCCACAACCCATCATCGTCATACGTGACGTCCACCAACACGGTGCCGTCCGACGACCGGAGCCTCAAGCGCTCGCCGCCATTGGCCAGCCGGCCGTCGTACACGCCGGCCATGGGCACGCCAGGGTGTGCCTGCGCGAAGGCCACCGCATCCGCCGCGAGCACCAGGTATCCCCCGGCCCGAAGCTCCACCCCTTGCCCGAACGCGAAGACGATGCCATCGGCGAAGGTCGCCCCGGACAGGTCCACGGCCGAGGCCAGGGGGTTGTAGAGCTCGAGGAACTCGTGGTCTTCCCCATCTGGAGGGTGGTACATGATCTCCGACACATCGACAGACGGCCGCCCGAACACGGCCTCGGCCAGGGCGCTCCAGGAGCCACCGTCCAGGGCCCGGGCCAATACCCGAGCATAGCCCGCCACGACCATCGGGCCCTTGTATACCCTGGCCGCGGGGGAAATGGCCCCCCCCGTACGCCGGGGATCCGTGCCATCGAGAGTGTAGTACACCTTGCCGGCCGGGGCCCTCATGCGGAGGGTGACTCCCCGTCGCTCCAAGAGCGGCGCCTCGACCGCAGGGTACAGCCCTCGGCGCCGCATCTGATCCAGGACCGCCGGCGTGCGCCCGACGAAGAAGTCGGCGACGATTCGGTCCCGTTCCGGGCGCCACTCATCATCCAGGGTCTGGGGATGCCCGCGGCCATGGACCCACCAGAAATCGTCCCAGGCATCCCTGTTCTGGGCATACGTCTTGGGTCCGGGGATGACGTCGCCCCACCGGGCGGACTCGGCCACGATGGCCGGCTCCACCGCCATGGCAAGGCGAGCGTATCTCGCCGCGGCCGACGGCGCCGACAGGGCGCCCCCAGGGCCCAGGTGCCTCTGCACCCGGTCGCCGAAAAGGCGCCGATACTCGCTGTTGGCCATTAAGCGCCCATGGAGCCCGGCGGCCCCGGGGCTGTCGGTGCGGTCCTCCGTGGCATCGTAGCGCCAAAGCTGCGTCATCTGCTCGATATCCCAAACGAAAAACCGGAATCGGCCACTCGGCGTGCGCTGCCGCACCGCGATCCAGTTGTTGTGGGGCCAGTCCCTGTTGGCGCCATAGAACTCGAGGATCGTGTAGTCCACGTACTGCACCACATCCAGGTACTTCTGGATCTCGGCCCAGCCCTCTGGACTTCCCAGATCGTCGATGGCCAGCATGGCCTCGAAGGCCGTCTTGTCCCCATGCTCAACCCGCGGCCCCAAGTCGATGTCCTGCTTTATGACGTCGTAGTCATCCTTGTGGCCGCCATAGGTCTGGGCGGCGAACTCAGCGTCAACCTCTTGGGCCAAGTTGTAGAGACCCCAGTACAGGCCATTGACGTAGAGATGCACGAACTCGCCATGGGCCGACGGGGAGCCCATGGCCCGTTGGGTGTCCCGACCCCACTGGTCGTGAATGTACTGGGCCTTGCGGGGAAAGAACTCGAAGGAGTCAGCTTGCCCCGCCCGCAGGCGCAGGGCATCGAAGACCTCCACCGAACTGTCGGGGAATAGAGGGTAACGGAGCTTCTCGGCCCCGTACTCTTTCCGAAAACGCAAGGAGAATGAATGCTTGCGATTGGCCTCTGGATCACGGCTGTAGTCGCCTGCAATGCGGATTCCGCAGTCTACCTGAAACCCAGGCTGCCCGCTCGGGTAGATGAGCTCCACTGACGCCGGCCTCTCCCAGAGGCGTCCAGCCTCGCTGGGGTTGGCGTAGATGCCCTCCGGGGGGAACATGTCCGCCGGTCGGGTGACCACGGATACCGAGGGCAAGCTCATGAGATCGGAGACGATGCGGTCTCGATAACGCGGGTCCTCCACGGCGACTCGCCTGTCCATTTCGTAGTCGGCCTCGACGATGTCGCCGTCGCCGGTGTAGCCCCAGCTCCTTGGAAGACCGGGGGGCTTGCGGGGCTGGCGCACAGTGTCCGCCGGGAAAACGTACGTCTCGGTCAGGATGCCGGAGGCGGGGCGCCGGGGAAGGGTGGCCACAGCCCGTAGGATGGTCGTGCCCGCCACTGGCAACGGACCCCGGTAGACCAGGCCACCGGCCGGGGTCGGGACGCTGCCGTCGGTGGAGTAGAAGATCGTGGCCTCAGGATTGGAGGTGGACAGGCTCACGACGATTGGCGTCAGGTAGATGCCCCGTCCGGGCGACGCGATGACGGGCGGGGCGGGGACGCCCTCCTGGAGCAGCGCCGGCAGGAAGAGGCGCCCCGGGCCGTCGGCGGCGGCGCCTGGGGCGTGTGCTCCAGCGGCCGCCAGGCCCACCACCGCTGCGATGAGGAACGGCGCCTCCTGCCGCCTGGCGCCTGGCCTTGAATGCAACGAACACCTCCGGGTTCCAATTATGCCCGATGAGGCGCCAACCGGCGTCCCTCCCTTGGCTACCTTGTGATATACTCGGCCGTCACTCCCTTGGCACCTCGTCGCCGCGGCGCTGCGCAAAGCGCCGAGCCAGCGCCCCAGCGACGCCCGCGCACACAAGCCCCGGGCGCGGCCCCGGGGCCCTCGGAGCCCCCGATGAGCGTTATCCTCGTCGTCGAAGACGACCCAGCGATGACCGAGGGCATCCGGGATGTTCTGGGGCTGGCGGGCCACGAGGTCACCACGGCCGCCGACGGTCGTGCAGCCCTCGACCGCATGCGGGAGCGGGCACCGGACCTCATTCTGTCGGACGTGATGATGCCCCGCATGGACGGCTTCGCCTTCTACGGGGAGGTCCGGCGCAATCCGGCCTGGACCTTTATCCCCTTCGTGTTCCTCACGGCCCTCGGCCAGCGAGAAGCGGTCACACGGGGCAAGCGCCTCGGAGCGGACGACTACCTTGTCAAACCTGTGGACCCCGAGCAGCTCCTGGCCACTGTGGAGTCGCGCCTCGAGCGCGGCCAAGCCCTGTCGGGGGCCGCGGCGGCGCGGCTGCAGGAGATGTCCCGCCTAGTGACCGGCGTGTTGGGCCACGAGCTGCGCACGCCCATCACCTGGATCAGGGCTTATGCCGAGATCCTGCAGGATCTTAGAAGCGACATGGAGGCCGAAGAGCTCGAGGCCGCCCTGGAGGGTATCCAGTCCGGCTCCGTCCGCCTGGCGCGCTTGGTGGAGGATGCGGTAATGCTGGTGAGCCTCGACACCGGCCAGGCGGTGGAGGATTTCAGGCTGGCCGCTGAGGTCGACGCCGACCTCCCACGGCGCCTGTCCGAGATCGTGGCCCAATTGCAGCCCGACGCCAGTCGCCAGGGAATCCGACTGTCCCTGTCGGCCGAGGAGGAGCTGCCGCCGGTATTGATCTCCCCGCGGCACCTGGACACCATGCTGCGCCATCTCCTGGACAACGCCATCAAGTTCTCCAAGCCCACAGGGGCCGACGAAGTTAGGGTGTGGGCCATCCGGGCGCCCGACGGCCTCGAGATTGTCATCGAAGACGACGGCGTCGGCATCCCCGACGACCACATCGAGTCGATCTTCGAGCCCCTCCGGCAGCTCGACCGCCCGCGGCATGAGCAGCAGGGCATCGGCCTCGGACTGGCAATCGCCCGGGGGGTGGTCAGTCTCCACGGCGGACGCATCTGGGCCGAGAGCCGTTCCGGGGGGCCGACCGCGGTCCACGTCGTGCTACCGGCGGCATCGGAGGCCGCCAGCGACGGCCCGGGTGCCGGGGCGCCGAACTCCGCTGGAGCCTGAAGTCAGCTCACCGCGGCCGCGACACGGCGTCGCTGTCAGGATCGTAGTACCGGAGGGCCGCTCGGCTCCAGTCGCCGGCGTAGTCGACTCCAATTCGGGGCCCGGCCACCAGGCGCCCTGGCGGGGGCCCCGGGGCCACGACCAGGTCGCCGGCGCAAAGATCGGCGCCGTTGGCCCCCAGATCCACGCCAAGGGCCCGGGTGAGGCGCCCGGGTCCGGCCATGGCCGCCGACACCCCCTCCACGGCCTCGGCGGCGCGCAAGAGCACTGCGGCCCCCTCTCCGATCTGCCCGGTCACGACGTTGAGCATATAGTGGAGACCGTAGACGAGATACACGTATGCGTACCCCGGAGGGCCGAACATCACCTCGTTCCGCCGGGTCCGGCCGTGGCGAGCGTGGCTGGCTCGATCGTGATCACCCAAGTACGCCTCCGTCTCGACGATCCTGACCCGGGCTTCGCCCCCGGCGCGCCGGCGCACCAGGGTGCAGCCCACCAAGGCCCGGGCCACGTCGTCCGCGGCCCGGGCGTAGAAGGATCGAGGCAGAACCTCGGCCCGGAGGCTCATGGTCCAATTCTGCCCCGGGGCGAGGCCCCAGGGCCAGTGCCCACCCTGGCCTCGACCTTGACGGGGTCATGGCCGTGCCTAACCTTCCCGCGCCCCCCGGGCGGCACCGTCCGCGCCGGGGTCGACCATTCCAGACCACACACCGCCGCCCGGAGGTACCTCAAATGAAGCGTTGGATCGCCTTATGTGCCGCTGGCGCCGGCCTCGGCGTGCTAGCGGCCGCCTGCGGCGGCGAGGACAAGCCCGTAGCCCCGGACGTCATGGTACTACCCACCGTCACCGACGCCCCAACGTCCGCTGTGCCGTCGCCGACGCTGATCACCCGGCGCGAACCCAGCCCCACCCCCACGCCCGAGCCGGATCCCCTGGACCCCGTCGCCAGCCGGGTGCTTGCGGACATTCCCGTCCCCTATGGCGCCACCCTCGTCACCTTTTCCCTGGGGCGTTCGACGGCGGATGCCCTCGCCGACTACGCCCTCGCCGACGCCGATTCCACGGTCCTCCGGGAGTGGTTTACCGAGCACATGAGGGCCTACGGCTGGGACGAGCCCACGCCGAAGGATGGCGCCCTGGTGTTCTTGCACGAGTCCCAGCGGCCCTTGCGGGTCCCTGACGATGAGAGCGCCAGGCGCACGACCACTATCATCTTCGAGCGCAAGGACGGGGTGGCCTTCACGATTCTCTCGGAGGAGCCCCTCAAGTAACCAACGGCGGCGACCCCGGCGTGTGGTAGAATTGCCGCCGCCTCCGGAGGGGCTTCTGAACCCACGTGAATGAACCGGTTGCCATCGTCTTTTTCCCCGAGAGTGCCGGCATGCCGCCGGCCATCGAGGCCTGGTGTGCCCGCAACAGGGACTGGCGCGTGCTCGTGGACCAGGTGATTGTGTGCCCGGTGTGCGGCATCGCGGTTCGGGTCGTGGCCGACCACGCGCTGCTGAGCCGCGAGGAGATCATGGCCGAGATCGCCCGCTACCGCGACGAGCACCTGCGCACGGCCTGTTCCGACCACTGGCTGCCGACGGAGGAGTATTGGGCCGTGGTGGAAAGCCGCACCCGATGAGCCGCCGGCGACGGCCCGTGTATAATGAAAATTGAGGGCTCCGGCGCCCATGGACCTTGAGTGCTGAAGGGGAAGTGGCGGAACTGGCAGACGCGCATGCCTTAGGAGCATGTGGGGCAACCCGTGGGAGTTCGAGTCTCCCCTTCCCCATGGCGACGACACCGGAGTCGGGCATCGTGCATCCACAGTCGAGGCCAAGCCAGCTTTGCAGATAACGTCAGAGCCCGTCGAGCCGAGGCAAGTCCGCCTCACAATCGTGGTCCCGGAGGATCGGGTGAGCCGCGCCGTGCACGCTACCGCCCAGGTGATCGGCCGTCGCATCAAGCTCCGGGGCTACCGGCCCGGCAAGATCCCAGTGGCCGCCGTGGCACGTCAGGTGGGGGCCGACGCCCTCAAGAGCGAGGCCACCGACGCCTTGGTCCGGGAGGCCGCCGAGGCGGCGATCCGCTCCGAAGGTCTCGAGGCCGCGGCCCCGGCCAGCGTCGAGGTCACGGCCGCCGAGCCCCTGACTTTGAGCGTTCTTGTGCCCCTGGCGCCCGCGATCAAGCTGGGGGACTATCGCCAGCGCCTTCGGGTGCCCCCTCCGGAGCCCGAAGCGGTCACCGACGACGACGTCGACGAGGTCTTGGCCTCCCTGCAAGGGGACCTCGCGTACCTGGAGCCCGTGGACCGCCCGAGCCGCGAGGGCGACGCCGTCGCCCTGAGCCTCACCGGGCGGTTCCTCGACGACACCATCGTCTTTGAGGACGAGGGCATTACCGTACGCCTGGACGACGAGGGCCTGAAGAAGGCGTTGCTCCCCGTCGAGGTCAAGGACCATGTGGTGGGCCGGGCCGCCGGCGACCTGTTCGAGTTCACGGTTTCGTACCCCGAGGATTGGCGCCAGAAGGAAATGCGGGGCCGGGCCGTGACCTTTGGCGCCAAGGTGCTGTCGGTGTCGGAGCTTGCCGTGCCGGGCCTCGACGATGACTTCGCGACCCAGGTGAGCGATGCAGACACCTTGGAGGAGCTGCGGGGCAGGATCAGATCTGGCCTCGAGGCCCGCCGCGCCAGAGCCGCTCGGGAGCGCCATGCCGAGGACGCGCTTGCGGCCCTCGTCGGCCTCGCCGAAGTGAGCTTTCCCCCGGCCCTCGTTGACATGGAGGTGGCCCGGCTGGTTGCGGACCTGCGGGATCGGGTCGAGCGCCAGGGCCTCAAGTGGGAGCGGTGGTTGGAGCTCCAGGATAAGTCGGAGGACGACCTGTGGCGGGAAATGGAAGCCGAGGCCCGGGAGCGCCTCGCCCGGCGCCTGGTCCTGGGGGTCTTCGTCGCCAGCGAGGGCATCGACGTGAGCACGCAGGAGACTGAGGATGCGGTGCGCCGGCTCAGGGCGTCGGTGGCGCCTGCGGAGCGAAAGAAACTGCCGCGGGCCCAGGAGCTTCGATCTCGAACTCGGTCGCGGCTGCTGGCCGATCGGGCAATGGAACGCCTGCTGGCCATCGCCGTCGGCGAGGCCCCGGACCTGGAGAAAACCCTAGCCGGCGAGGCCACGGGCCCGGACGACCGAGGCTTAGCGAGGACCCCGGCGGATAGCACTTCGGAGGAAGATCGAGCCCCGGCCGGCGTCCCCACGCCGCAGGGGGCCCCAGAGGAGTGAACCCCCATGTCCATTGAGCCGAATTCGCCCCGGGCGATCATACCCATGGTCATTGAGACGACGGGCCGAGGCGAGCGGGCCTACGACATCTACAGCTTACTGTTGAAGGAGCGCATCATCTTCCTGGGCACACCCATAGACGATCACGTGTCCAACCTCATCGTGGCCCAGATGCTGTTCCTCGACCGAGAGGACCCAGCTAAGGACATCCAGCTCTACATCAACTCGCCGGGGGGCATGATCTACCCCGGCCTGGCGGTGTACGATACGATACAGCTCATCACCTCGGACGTCCGCACCATCGCCGTCGGCTCAACGGCGTCGATGGCCACGGTGCTCCTGGCCGCGGGCACCCCGGGCAAGCGGGCGGCCCTACCAAACGCCACCATACACATGCACCCGGCGGGTGGCGGCAGCCGGGGCTATGCCCAAGATGTGGAGATCCAGGCCAAAGAGCTACTCAGAATGAACAAGAAGATACAGCAGATCCTGGCGCATCACACCGGTCAGCCAGTCGAACAGGTGGCCTCGGACTTCGAGCGGGACCGCTACCTGAGCGCCGACGACGCCCTCGCCTACGGCCTCGTTGACGAGGTGCTGCCGGGACCTGAGGGAATGGCCCCAGACGCGACCGCCAAAGAGGTCGAGGTGACACTGGATGGTGATGGGGATGCCACCGACTAGACCAGCCCATACGTGCTCCTTCTGCAAACGCCAGCAGGATCAAGTGCGCCGGCTCATCGCCGGCCCAGACTCCGTGTACATCTGCGACGAGTGCGTGGATCTGTGCCGGGAGATCCTGGTGGACGAGCGCCTGCCCGAGCCCGCGAGCGGCGTCTTCGTGCCCGAAATACCGAGCCCCGAGACGATCGTGGCACGCCTCGACGAGTACGTCATCGGCCAGGACCAGGCAAAACGGGTGCTGGCTGTCGCCGTCTATAACCACTACAAACGAATCCACGGCGCCGACGACGGCGACGTGGAGCTACAGAAGTCCAACATCTTGCTCATCGGCCCCACGGGCTGCGGCAAGACCCTGCTGGCCCACACCTTGGCCCGGCTCCTGGACGTGCCCTTCACCATTGCCGACGCCACGGCCCTGACGGAGGCCGGCTATGTTGGCGAGGACGTGGAGAACATCCTGCTGCGTCTGATCCAGGCCGCCGACGGCAGCCTCGAGCGCGCGGCCAAGGGGATTGTGTACATCGACGAGATCGACAAGACCGCCCGCAAGACCGCCGACAACCCATCCATTACCAGGGACGTTTCCGGCGAGGGGGTGCAGCAAGCTCTCCTGAAGATCATCGAGGGCACGGTGGCCCACATTCCGCCCCAGGGCGGCCGCAAGCACCCGCACCAGGACTTCCTTTGCCTTGACACGACCAACATCCTCTTCGTGTGCGGCGGCGCCTTCCCCGGCCTCGAGGAGATCGTGCACAAACGCCTGACCCGCAGGGGTGCATTCGGCTTCCAGCGCCGGGAAGAAGCAGCGGAGGTGGGCGAGGACCGGCTGCTCCACGAGGTGCTGGCCGACGACCTGCTGGAGTATGGCCTCATCCCGGAGTTTGTGGGCCGGCTGCCAGTGGTCGTGGCTGTGGACAGCCTCGATCGGGAGACTTTGGTGCGGATCCTGGTCGAGCCCAAGAACTCCCTGGTGAAGCAGTTTCGGCGTCTGTTCGAGCTGGACGAAGTCGAGCTGCAGTTCACCGACGACGCCCTGGCGGCCATTGCCGAAGAGGCCGCCAAGACCCGGGCTGGGGCCCGGGGGCTGCGGACAATCTTGGAGCGCACCCTCCTCGATGTCATGTACGAGATTCCGTCTCGAGACGACGTGGCCAAGTGCGTCGTTCGGGCCGAGACGATCCACGGGGAGTCACCGCCCCTGCTTTTGACCAGGTCCGAGGCCTCGGGTGAGGCCCGTCGCCGCCGCCGCAAGGGCCGAAAGCGGTCCTCGGGAGCCAGCGAGAGCGCGTAGGCCTTCTTGCGCCCACCCCGGCCGGCCCTGCCGGGGGGAATGGCCATCTCACGGCGCATTCAGGTGCCCCTAATGGCCAGTTCAAGGGCCGAGGCCACCCTACGGCGAATGGACCCGGGTGGCCCTGGCCGTCGGCCGTCCGTTATAATCGCCCCTCGATGTGCCCCGCCCCCCTCCCCCGAGGGACCACGCCGGTGAGGCCAGCAGGAGTCACGCCTCGATGAAGCTCACTCGCGACGAGGTCATGCAGCGCCTCAACGACGGAGACGGGGCTCGAGATCTCTCGGGCCTCGACCTCGTCGGCGTCGACCTGAGTCGCATGGATCTCCGGGGCGTCAACCTCAGCCGCGCCGATTTGTCCACGGCAGACCTGCGGTGGGCCATCCTCGAGGGGGCCGATCTCCACTCCACGGTTCTGCACCGCGCCGACTGCCGGTGGGCCATCCTGCGGGGCGCCAACCTGCGCCAGGCCGACCTGGGCCGGGCGAACCTCGGCTGGGCCGACGTCACCGGCGCCGACCTCACGGGCGCCACGATGCAGGGCACAAACCTCGAGAACGTCGACCTCGGCGACGGCTTCGTGGAGCGGGCCGCTGGCCCCCGGGAGTGGGTGGTGGGCGGCCTTCCCGGAGCCCGGGCATTGCCCCGCTCCCCAGCCACCGCCGTGGTGGCCGTGGGGGTGGCCGCGGCGGTCCTCACCCACCTGTGGGGCTGGCTGTATCGCCGTGCCTATTTCAGCGCCTTCGACCTCCACGATCCGGCAGTGACGGGCCTTGGGCGCTGGGGCAACATGCGGGCCGGTCTCGGCGTCCTCGGCCTCACCGCCAAGACGGTCCTGGCATCGCCCCTGGTGCTCTTGGCCCTGGGCTTCCTCCTGGCCTTGGGGCTAGCGGTGCCGGCCCTCCTCGTGGTGTTCGGCGATCGGATCCTTGAACCGATGCCCCCGACCAGGCGCACCCCAGTGCTCGTGGGGCTGTTCATCGTCTACTTCTTGGTCCTGTGGGCGGGGCTACTGCCAGTAGCCGGTCGCGCCGCTGGCTGGGTCTTCGATCGCGCCTTGCCGGCCGATCAAGGTCTGCGCTCGGTCTTCTCCCTGGCGGCCGGTGGGGGCTTGGTCGTGGGGCTTGGCTTCCTTGCCCTGGGCTTGACGGTGGCTTCCCTGCTGTGGTACGGGTGGCGGGCCGCCAGCCGGGCCATGGCCCTGGGAGACGTGCCCGCCGCATGGCGACTGCGTTATCCTCGCCTCAACGAGGCCTACGCCCGGGCCCGGCTGAGCCGACTCTTCGCCCGCCACGAAGCCCTCAGCCCGGAGGAGCGGCAGCGCCTCGTGGCCGCGGCGGCGGCCGCCGGCGTGCTGCTCCCGACGCTGCTGTCCCAGACCGGGGGCGTGGCGGCATTCCACGACATGTGCGACGGGGGCAGCCTGCCCCGAGTGCAGCTATACACGGGCCGCCAGCCAGAGGTCGACCCCGCCGACGAGCTGATCTGCTCCCGCCTGCTGGCGGAGACCGATGCCAACTACTACGTGTTCTTCCCCGCCGAAACCGCCCGCATCGACCTCGGGGGGGCAGCGGCCCCTTCCTCCGGCGGGGCTAGCGAGGGTTCGGTGGTCTCCCTCAGCGCCTCTGCCGAAGGCGACGCCGAGGCGCCCGCCCCGGCGGCCGGCGAGGTCCCGGACCGGGTGGCGCTGTTTCGCCACCAAGCCCGAGTCCACAGGGTGGCCCGCGGGGAAGTGGCCAGGCGGGTGGATGCCACCGGAAAAGACGATGCCTGCGCCACCTGCCTTGGCGGGCCATCCGGCGAGGAAAGGGCCCTCGTGGATCCGGACGAGGTGATGGCGGGGGGCATCGTCGCCGCGATCCAGGGCCGCCTGGTGACCCTCGATCGGCCCACGACCACAATCGCCTCCTTTGAACTCCAGCCGGACACCATCTATTGGTCCGAGGGCAACCCGGGCAGCCAAGACGACGTGGTGCCCGGACGCACCGTCCGGGCCTTTGGCAGCCTGAGCGACACGGGGGACTACATTAGCGCCTCCCGGGTCGTGGTCCTGTCCACCGCCGGGCCGGCCTACCAGCCCACTATCGACGTGGAGCTCGACGCTGCCCAGCGCGCCTTCACCGTGCGGGGCTCCGGGTGGGCCCCGGGTAGCCGCGTGGCCGCTGGTCTGGGCACCGTCGGCATCGATCCTCCGAGCCCCCAAACGCCCTTTGCCGAGCAAGGTGGCGAGATCGTGGTTGGCCCCGATGGCACCTTCTCCGCACCCATGGCCTTTGACGCCCGCTATCCCACCGGCCCCGATGTCCAGGTCGTTGTGCGGGATCCGCAGCGGGGCCTCTCCGCCGCTGCGGCGTGGTTCTCGGAGCCT
>CAZXNP010000007.1:0-18915 GCA_964642035.1 uncultured Anaerolineales bacterium
CCTCCCTCCTGACGGCGTCCGAGGTGCTGCCGCCGCGCGCCGGCTGCGGCGCCCCCGCATTGGCGGCGGAAACCCGGGATCGGTGGAGGGTCGAAGTGGGCCTGGCGGCGGTCCTGACGTCGAGGGCGGACCAACGCCGGATGGAGGTGGCCCTGGTGACGCCGGCTGGGGCCCGGTCCGCCGAGCGCCGCCTCGGGGGCCACCCGGATCAGGGTCCGTCCTGGGCCGCCAACGTGGCGCTAGCACTCCTCCGGCGGGGGGTGTCCACGTCGCCATTGGAGGCCGACAACGCCTCCTGAGGGCCCGGCCCTCCGCCTCGGCCCGGGCCGGCCGGGCATGGTCTCGGTGATCATCCCCACCTGGAACGAGGCGGACCGAGTCGGCGCCAGCGTGGCAGCCGCCCGGCGCGACTACGGGCCGGAGGACCTGGAGATAGTGGTGTCGGATGCCCGGAGCACCGACGCCACCTTGAGCCATGTACCCCCGGGGGTTGTGGTGGTGACCGGGCACCGGGGGCGTGGCGCCCAGATGAACCGGGGCGCCGCCGCGAGCCGTGGCCACACCCTGGTGTTTTGCCACGCCGATACGACCTTGCCCGGGGGGTGGCGCGAGGCAGTGCTGGCAACCTTGGCCCAACCCGGCGTCAGCGGCGGCGCCTTCCACGTCCGCCTGGACCCGGCCCGGGGACTCCTGCGCCTCCTCAGCCTGCCCCGCTACCCCGCCCATTGGCGGATTCTCTTCGGCGACCAAGTTCAGTTCACCAGGCGCAGCACCTTCGAGGCGGTGGGTGGCTTCCCAGACATTCCCTTGATGGAGGACATCGAGCTTGCCCGGCGCTTGGCCGAGGTGGGGCGCCTGGCGAGGGCCCCCCTCCGGGTCACGACATCTGCCCGTCGCTTCGAGGAACGGGGGGAGGTTCGCCAGGGCCTGACCAATGCCTGGAACCTCGGGCGCTATCTCTTCCTCGGAGCCAGCCCCGAGGCGGTGGCTCGAAGCTACGTCTCGCGCCGGGAGAGGGGGCGATGAGACCTCCCGGCGGCGGGGCAAGCCCCGGCCCGAGGTCGGGGGCGCCTCCGGGTCCACGTCGGCGTCCCCAAGTGACCGTGTTCGCCCGGCGGCCGACCCCCGGCATGGCCAAGACGAGGTTAGCGGCAGGCATCGGGGACCATGCCGCCGCTGGGGTTTACGCCCGGATGCTGTACGAGCTGCTGCTGGCCCTGGCGCCACGGGCCGCAATCTGGAACCTGGAGCTGGCCACCGCCGAGGCCGAAGACGTGGCGTTCTTTCGGAGGGCGTTTCCCGAGCTCCACGTCACCCCCCAAGCCAGGGGCGACCTGGGGCGCCGCATGGCGGCTCAACTGGGGAGGCACCTCGCCGCTGGGGTTCCGGCCGCCATCATCGTCGGCAGCGACATTCCCGATCTGCGGCCGGGCATCATCGCCCGGGCGGTCGGGGCCCTGGCCGGGGCGCCCCTCGTCCTGGGCCCGGCGGCCGATGGCGGCTTCTACTTGATCGGCGTCGCCTCCTCGCTGGTGCCGACCCTGCCGCCGGGCGCCCATGAGGATCTCCGCGACCGGCTCTACCAGGCCCTCTTTGCAGACGTCGACTGGAGTGGCGGCCGGGAGCTGGCCTCGACCCTCGACGCCGCCCGCAAGCTGGGCCTCACCCCGCCACTCCTGCCAATCCTAGCCGATCTGGACCGGGCGGAGGACCTTCAGGCCTGGCCGCCGGGGGGCGCGGATCCTCGGTCCCATCCCGAGGCCTCCACGCCGCAACCCGGGCGATGGTATCGTAGACCTCCGCCCCACCAAGAGCCGGGGCCACAGGGCAACCATCCTGGAGCCACCCCCCGGCGCCCACGGACCGTGAGGAGCGACATGACGACCGACTTGGATCTCACCCCCGGCGCGAAGCGGGCCGTCGATCAGTGCCTGGCCATCGACGGCAGCGATCGCGTGTTCATCATGACCGACGAGGAGACCATCGCCATCGGCGAGGCGCTGGCGGCGGCGGCCAGGGACACGAGGGCAAAGGTGGACGTGGCCAAGTTGGAGGACTTCGGCCCGCGCCCCTTCGACAAGGTGCCCCCAAGCCTGACGGCGGCCCTCAAGGCCTTCGCCCCCACCGCCACGTTTTTTGCCGCCCAGGGCCAGAAGGGAGAGATCGGCTTTCGAATCGCCTTGGGGCGGATGCTGAGGCAGGACCTCGAGGTCCGCCACGGGCATATGATAGGCATCGACGCCCAGCTGATGGTGACGGGCATGGCCGCCAACTACTATCGCGTGGCTGATCGCACGAATGAAGTCAACGAGTGCGTGGCAGGGGCACGGGAGATCCGGGTGACGAATGCCGACGGCACCGACCTCGTGGTACGCCTCGACCCGGACCACCTGCGCTGGAACCCGTGCACGGGCCTATATCACAAGCCGGGTCAATGGGGCAATCTGCCGGAAGGGGAGACCTTCACCTCCCCCGCCGACGTCGAAGGGACCCTTACGGCTAATCTGCTGGGCGACCACTTCAGTCGCAAGTACGGCCTGCTCACCGAGGCGGCGGTGTTCACCATCGAAGACGCCCACGTCACGGCCCTCCACCATCCCAGCGGCGCCCTGGTCCGAGACGTGCGGGCGTACCTCGACAGCGCCCGGAACGGGACTCGGGTCGGCGAGTTCGCCATCGGCACCAACGAGTCCCTCACCGAGCTCACGGGCAACATGCTCCAGGATGAGAAGTTCCCAGGGGTCCACGTCGCCTTCGGCAACCCCTATCCGGACGTCACCGGGGCCAGCTGGTCCAGCGAAATCCACGTCGACGTTGTACCCCTAAAGGTCAATATTTGGGTCGATGGGCGGGAGATCATGGCCGAGGGACGGTTCACGCTATAGATGAAGGTGGACGGCCGGCACTACCGCACCATCTGGTTGGACGACGATGGCTGGTCCGTGGTGATCATCGATCAGACCAAGCTGCCCCACGAGTTCGAGACCCGGCGCCTGGAGTCCGTGGCCGACGCCGCCCGGGCCATACGCCAGATGCAGGTCCGAGGCGCGCCGTTGATCGGCGCCACCGCCGCATACGGCATGTGCCTGGCGGCGCGAATTGACCCCAGTGACGCGGCCTTGGCGGCCGCCGCCGAGACCCTGCTCGCCACCCGGCCAACGGCGGTGAATCTGGCGTGGGCCGTGGACGACATGATGCGGCACCTCATGCCCCTGGCCCCCGAGGGGCGCAGTCGCGCCGCGTATGACCGGGCGGCGGCCCTTTGCGACGAAGACGTGGCCACGAACCGGCGCATTGGCGACCACGGCCTGGCCGTCATTGCCGCCGTGGCTCAATCCAAGGCCCCGGGCGAGGCGGTGAATGTCCTCACCCATTGCAATGCCGGCTGGTTGGCCACGGTGGACTGGGGCACGGCCCTGGCCCCGGTGTACCGCGCCCACAGCGAGGGGGTGTCTGTGCACGTGTGGGTGGATGAAACCCGGCCTCGGAATCAGGGCGCGCGCCTCACGTCCTGGGAGCTGGGGATGAGCGGCGTGCCCCACACAGTGGTCGTGGACAACGCCGGCGGGCACTTGATGCAGCTCGGCCACATCGACATGTGCCTGGTGGGCACCGACCGGACCACCGCCCAAGGCGACGTGTGCAACAAGATCGGCACCTACCTCAAGGCCCTGGCGGCTTACGACAACGGGGTACCCTTCTACGTGGCGGTGCCGCCGTCGTCCATTGACTGGCAAGCCCGGGACCAGGGGCCCGACCTCCCCATCGAAGAGCGTTCCCCGGAGGAAGTGACACACATCTTCGGCCGCGGCGACGACGGCGAAGTCCGGCGAGTCGCCCTGACCCCGGCGGGGACGGCCGCCAAGAACTACGCCTTCGACGTCACCCCGGCCCGGCTAATAACCGCCCTCATCACCGACCGCGGCACCTGCCCAGCCGCCGCCGGCGCCCTGGCCGAGTTGTTCGATGCTGGGGCCACGGGCCCGGAGCCCGCCCCTGCGGGGACTGCGGCACCGGGGGCGGCCGCCTCACTTCGGCCCAGGAAGGAGCACTCACCATGACCGGCGACTCCGTGGCCTTGAATCGCTTGGCCCGGGAGATCATCGACGTCGGGCGGGCCATGAATGCCCGGGGTCTGAACCGGGGCACCGCGGGCAACATCAGCGCCCGGATTCCAGGGGGCATGCTCATCACGCCGTCGGGCATCCCCTACCATGAGATGGGGCCAGAGGACCTGGTGAGCATGGGCTTCGATGGCCCCCGGCGCGGCTTCCGCCGACCTTCGACGGAGTGGCACCTTCACGCCGGAGTCCTGGAAGCCCGCCCCGACGCGGGGGCAGTGCTCCACGCTCACCCCGTCTTCTCCTCGGCCCTGGCGTGCCTTCGCCGGGAGATCCCGGCCTTCCACTACATGATCGCCATCGCGGGGGGCACCTCCATCCGTTGCGCACCATACGCCACCTTTGGCACCCGGACCCTGGCCCACAACGCCGTGGAGGCCCTGGAGGGACGTACGGCGTGCCTCCTCGCCAACCACGGCCTGGTGGCCGCGGCGGCGGGGCCTCGGGAGGCCCTGGCCCTGGCCGAGGAGGTTGAGGCCCTGGCCGCCATGTACTGGCGGGCCCTGCAGGTGGAGGAGCCGGCCCTCCTCACCCCCGAGGAGATGGCCGAGGTTCTGGAGCGATTCGCCCGCTACGGCCAGGGATAGCGGGCCGCCCTCGGCGAGGCGTTACCGACAGGGTCGCACAGCCGGTGCCCTCACCCCCGGAGCACCGCCACGGACTGGCCCAGGCGGAGGGCCGCTTCACCTAGGCCCTCGGCGTGACCGAGGCGCCGGGCCACCATCCGGGCCGCCGCCGCCAGGCGCCCGTGGGTCGGTGCCATGGCCACCACATCGAGTCCGGAATGCCGGCCCCACTCCCGAACAGCAGTGCGGTCCGCGAACTGCACGTGGTGGCGATCCGTCTCCACCGTCTGGGCCATGTCCTCGAAAATCGGCCACCGGGCCCGATCCTGAAACTCGAGGAAGCTCAACACGACTCGCCCCCCCGGCCGCAGGACCCGGCGAGCCTCTTGGAGGTAGCGGTAGCAGGCCTCGTGGGGAAGATGAGTGAACACGGAGAAGAAGCTGACGCAGTCGGCGCGGCCGTCGGCCTCGGGGATCGTCAGGCCGTCGCCAACCTCGAAGCGCCAGTCGGTGCGCCGGGCCCGCCGGGCGGCTTCGGCAACCAGGTCACCCACGACGTCGATGCCCAGGTACGGCCCTGGGTGCCTCGGGGCCAAGGCCGCGGCAAGGCGCCCGCAGCCACAGCCCACGTCGATGACATAGCCGTCGGGTCGGTGCCCGGCCAGGTCTAGGATCCGCGCCTCCAACTCCCCGGCGGCGGCGAAGGACCCACCGACGGCCAGCTCGAGGGCCTCCCTCGCCTCGTGGCGAGCCAGCAGATTGCTCACGTGGCGCTGGTAGCGCTCCGACAGATCCTGGAGCATCAGTCGCCGCTTATGGGACCGACCAGCCGCGGCGGAGGGCCCCCCCGACGGCCCCCGCCGCCCTACCACCTCGGGACGAGGCGGCCTCCGCGAGGGTGGCCAGCCGGGGCAAGATGTCCTGGCGGTGCTCCACCACCAGATCCAACGGCGGTGGCAGGAGCACCCTGAGCTTGTCGGCGAGCTCGCCCCGAGTGACCCCCAAGTCCGAAAGATGCTCGTCCACAACTTCGGGCGCCGCGAAGTGGAGCACCCACGCCACCGCCGCCGCCAAGACCATCGCATCGTCGAGGCGCCCGACCACGGGCAAGAAATCGGGGGCCACGTCCACGGGCGAAGCGACGTAGGCCACGCCGCCAACCAAGACCGCCCTGTGGCGCCTAGGCACCCGCTCGTCCCGGGCGAGGCGCCAGGCCAGGCGCCCGAGGAGGGGCAGGATCACCACCAGGCGCCGAACTCGCCCGACGGTCAGTTTGCCGACCTGCGGCATATCATCCCTTGTCAGGCTACAGGAACAGGGGCGACAGCACCAGGGTGATGGTAGCCAAGAGCTTAATCAGCACGTGGATGCTGGGGCCGGCGGTGTCCTTGTAGGGGTCGCCAACGGTGTCCCCAACCACCGCCGCCTCGTGGGCCATGCTGCCCTTCCCCAAGACGGTGCCCTTCGCGTCCCTGAGGCCTCCGGCCTCGATGAGCTTCTTGGCGTTGTCCCAAGCGCCACCGCCGTTGTTCATCATCGTGGCCACGAGGACCCCGGCCACGGTGCCGACCATCAGGAGGGCGCCGGTGGCCTCGGCCTTCAGGGTGAGGCCGATGAACACGGGCACGCCCACCGCCAATAGCCCCGGCAGCACCATCTCCCTCAAGGCCGCCCGGGTGGAGATGTCCACGGCCCGAGCGTAGTCGGGCCGGGCAGTGTAGTCCATGATGCCCGGGGTCTCCCGAAACTGCCGGCGCACCTCCTCGATCATCCCCGCGGCTGCCAGGCCGACGGCCCGGATTGCCAAGGCGGCAAAGAGGAAGACGAGCATGGCGCCCACCATGGCGCCGACGAATACCTCCACCTTCGCCAGGTCGATGGTGTATACGGCCTGGGCCCGCTGGGCCACCGCCGCCTCGAGGCCCATGCCCCCGGCCACGAGGTCGGCCACCCCGGGGGCGCGGCTACCCATCTGCTCGATCATGTGGGCTACCTTGTCCAAGTAGGCCCGGAAAAGCAGAAAGGCGGCCAGGGCGGCGGAGCCAATTGCATAGCCCTTGGTGAGGGCCTTGGTGGTGTTGCCGGCGGCGTCGAGGGCGTCGGTGCCGGCCCGGACCTCAGCCGGACTGTCCGTCATTTCCACGATTCCGCCGGCATTGTCCACAATGGGGCCGAAGGTATCCATGGCCAGGATGTAGGCCGCATTCATCAGCATGCCCATTGTGGCAACTGCCGTGGCGTAGATGCCGCCGGCAGCTTCCATGCCCGGCAAGCCCAGGGCGGCCACGGCCTGGGTGCCGGCGTAGTAGGCCGTCAAGAGGGCAATGGAAATGGCCACTACGGGCAGGGCAGGCGTCTCCAAGGAAATGGCCAGCCCCGAGATGATGTTGGTGGCCGTGCCCGTCCGGGATGCGTTGGCAATTGTGTCGACGGGACGATAGCCCGGCTCGGTGTAGTACTGGGTGATGAACAGGAACGCCAAGGCATTCACGATGCCGATGAGCCCAGCCACGGACAGCCAGAACCACCCGGCCCCGAACATGATCTTGGTGGTGAGCAGCAGGAACACGACGTTGACCGCCGTGGTCACGTAGAAGCCACGGTTCAGGGCCGACATGGGATTCTCGGTGTCGTCACGCATGTGGGCCGTGGCCACCCCCACCAGGGAGCCGATGAGGCCGAAGGAGCGCAGCACCAAGGGGAAGAGGATGAACCCCGTGTTGCCAGTCTTGTGCCACATGAGGATGCCGAGGATCATGGCGCCGATGTTCTCGGCCACGGTGCTCTCGAAGAGGTCGGCGCCACGGCCGGCACAGTCGCCGACGTTGTCGCCCACCAGGTCGGCCACCACCGCCGGGTTCCGGGGATCGTCCTCCGGGATACCCTGCTCGAGCTTGCCGACCAGGTCCGCCCCCACGTCGGCGGCCTTGGTGTAAATGCCGCCGCCTAGCTGGGCGAAGAGGGCCACGAAGCTGGCACCGAAACCCAGGCCCACTATGAGGAAAGGCGCCACCGAGTGCCAGTCGTCGCCGCCAACGAAGAAGCGGCCATAGATCTCGAACATGCCCCACACCCCCAAGAGGGACAGGGCCACGACGAGAAAGCCTGACACAGCCCCGCCGCGCAGGGCCACGGTGAGGGCGCTGGACACGCCGCTTCGGGCCGCGGCGGCCACCCTCACATTGGAGCGCACGGCAACCCACATGCCGATGACTCCCGACAGTGCCGAGAGGGAGGCCCCGACCAAGAAGGCGATGCCGGTGAATATGCCGTTCTGGAGGGGCGAGAACTGGGTTGCCTCAGGGAACTTGTCGAAGACGCCGATCACGGCCGCCAACACCACGGCGGTGACGACAGCCAGGGTCATTACAGTTGTGTATTGGCGTCTGATGAAGGCCACGGCACCCTCGTAGATCACGGCGCCGACTTCCTGCATCTCCTTGGAGCCGGTGTCGCGTCCTAGGACGTCGCGGGCCAGCCAATAGGCGAAGCCAAAGGCAACGAGAATAGCGATAGGTATGACCCACACGATGGCGCTGGCCGGGTCCTGCACGGGGCTCTCCTCCTCTAGCGGGGCTGGGCGCCCTGCTGCCCTTGGCGGCGAGGCAATACCCGACTTGCCGCCGAACGGGCAACCGCCCGCACGGCCGGAACAACGAGCACCAGCCGTCGGGCGGGGCGCAGGGCCGCGGGATTATATCATAGCCCCGCGACCTCTTGCCTCCGCCACTCCTTCGCCGTCGCCAAGAGCTCCTCGGCACTTTCCTGGCCGGCCCGGGTCTCGGACCCGAGCATGGCCACTAGCTCCCTCACCCTGTCAGCGCCCCGCAGCCGCGCCACGGAGGTGACCGTACGACCGCCGGCAACGGTCTTCTCCACCCGATAGTGGGCATCGGCGAAGGCCGCCACTTGGGGCAGGTGCGTCACGCAGAGCACCTGGTGGCTCCTGGACAGGCGCCACAGCTTGCGGCCCACCACGGCGCCCACCCGGCCGCCGATGCCGGCATCGATCTCGTCGAACACCAGGGTGGGCACCCCATCGGCCACCCCGAGGACGGCCTTGATGGCCAACATGAGCCGCGCTGTCTCCCCACCGGAAGCTGTCTTGGCCAAGGGGCGTGGCGGCTCACCGGGATTGGTGGTCACGAGGAAGCGGACCCTGTCGATGCCGTAGCGATCGAAGGCGTAGCGGGTGCCGGACACCTCCACTCCGGCCTCGTCGCGGCGCTGGTCCACCGCCACCTGGAACACGCCGCCCGGCATTCCTAGCTCAGACATCTCCGCCTCCACGGCCGCCGCCAGCTCTGAAGCTGCCGCCTGCCGCGCCTCGGAGAGGCGCCCAGCGGCCGTCGCTAGCTCCGCCAGGAGCTCGGTTTGCCGCCGTCTTAGCTCCTCGGCCCGATCCTCAGACCGGACTAGGGACTCGAGCTCGGCTGCCGCCGTGGCGGCCCAGGCGTGGACCTCGTCCAGGGTGGCCCCGTACTTGCGCTTGAGGTCTGCAATTGCGGCCAACCGGTCCTCAACCTCGACGAGGCGCTCGGGGTTGAACTCCACCCGATCGCGGTAGTCCCGCACGGCCGCCGCCACCTCCGCCAAGGCCACCGCAGCGCCGGTGGCGGCTTCCCCCTTCGGGGCCAGCTCAGAGTCGATTTCCGCGAGCTCGGCCATGGCGGCGGCGGCGGTCTCGGCGAGGTCGACGGCTCCGGCCTGGTCGTCGACGTCGCCCCGAAGAGCCGTGTAAGCGCCATCGGCCAGGGCCGCCAGACCCTCGGCGTTGGCAAGGCGCGTGCGCTCCGCCAAGAGCTCCGCCTCCTCGTCCGCCGTGGCCGCCACGGCCTCGATCTCCCGCACCTGATAGGCGAGCATGTCGGCGCGGCGCGCCAGGGCCGCCTCATCGTTGGCAAGCACCACCAGATCCCGGCGCGTCTCATCGAGGGCCTCGACCAGGGCCGTCACGCCCTGTCGGTCCGCCTCGATGCCCGCGTGACGGTCCAGGAGGCGAATGTGCTCCGCCTCGCGCTTCAGGGATGCAGCATCACTCTGGCCGTGGAGCCCCACCAGGTACCGCGTCACCTCGGCCAGGACCCGGGCCGGCACCACCTGGCTGTTCAGGCGAGCTATCGATCGCCCAGCGGCATAGACGTCGCGGCCCAAGATGAGCTGGTCCTCCGGGGGAACGCCATGGGCCTCCAGGACGGCCGTGATGCGCGGCGCATGGATCCCCGGATCGAGCACCCCTTGGATCGTGGCCCGCTCCGCCTCGGCCCGGACCGCCCCCGTGTCCGCCCGCCCACCGAGGAGCAGGGCCACGGCATCGACCAAGATCGACTTCCCCGCCCCCGTCTCCCCAGTGAGCACGTTGAAGCCGCCAGCCAGCTCGAGGCGCGTCTGGTCTATGATGGCAAAGTCACGAACGCTCAGCTCGAGGAGCATGCCCGCCTCATTGTGCGCTGGTGGGGCAAGACCGCCGCGAGGGGCAAGACTCCCGCCGGCCAGCGCTCGGTCATCTCGGGGCCATCCCCCGTCAACGGAGTCGAGCCGCCGCGGAGCTGGCGGCCACGAACAAGTAGATGAGGACGATCGGCCGGGCCGCCACGTACCCCGCGGCCAGGAGCCGGCCCTGCAGCGGTCCGCCGCGCAGGGAGGCGAAGGCCACCGCCAAGAGCACCACCCCGGCCACCATGCCCGCCACCACCGCGACCTGCACCGAGCGCCCCCGCTTGCCCCCGGCGACAGCGCTGGCGGCGTCCGCAATGCCGGCGCCGATGGCGGTGCCGACCAAGAAGGCAATGAGCCAGCCGAAGAACCCAAGCTGTCCCCCCACCAAGAGGAGGACTGCGGCCGCCACCGCGGACAGGGCCCCGGCCACCAACCCCGCCGCCACGGCCCGGGCAGGGGCCACGACGTACACGGGCGACCTCAGCTCCCGTACGCACTCCTTGCAGCGCATGCCGACGGGGTGGCGCACGGCGCAGGATGTGCACATCGGCCGGCCGCAGCGGCTGCATCGCAGCAGGGTCACTCGGTCAGGGTGCCAGGTGCAGTGCATTTCCCCGCCGGGGTCCTCATCCTGCAGGATGCCGGGGCCGTACTTCGCCGCCAGGCGTTCCAATCCGATCTTGGCCTGGGGGTCATCGGGCCGGAGCTCCAGGGCCCGCTCGAACATCTCCCGCTTCGTGCGCGGGTCGGGCTCCACCCCCGCCAGCCACAGCCACGCCTCCGCGTTGTCCGGATCCCTCACGGTGAGCTCCGCGAGGCACAACCGCGCCTCGTCGTCGTCCCCCACCCGAGCGGCGGCCACTCCCCGTTGGAGGAGAGCCTCGTCGGTGAGGCCGTCCAACCCTCCGGCGCCGGTCACGCGCCCGCCAATCGGCGCACGAGGGCTGCGTACCGGGCGCTGTTGTCCGCCACCCGAAGGAACCGCGCGGGCACCTCCGCCGCGGTGACCCGAACTAGGTCGCCGGAGGCCAGCACGTGGTGCACCTGGCCGTCCACGGACAGGATGATCTCGTCGTCGGTGTCTGCCTCGACCTCGACCACGGCGTCCTCCGGCACGACCAGGGGTGGCACGAGGGAGGGGTGGGCCACCAGGGGCGTTAGCACCAGCACCCGCAGGGCCGGATGGACAACCGGACCGCCAGCGGACAGGGAATAGGCGGTGGAGCCCGTGGGCGTCGCCACGATGAGGCCGTCGGCGGCGAATCGTCTCATGGTCACGCCATCGATCATGACATGCAGGCGCACGGCCCGTACCGCCCGGCCCCGGCCGACGAACACGTCGTTCAGGGCCAACGAAGGGCCGACATCACCTCCAGCCGTGGTGGCGGTGCAGCGGAGCATCAGCCGCTCCTCCACCTCAGGAGCGCCCTGAAGAATGGCCGGCACCGTCTCCAGGGCATCCTGGGGCTGCACCTCCGCCAGATAGCCGAGGCGGCCGAAGTTCACCCCCAAGAGGTACACGCCCTTCGGCGCCAGAAGTCGCGCCGCCCGAAGCATTATTCCGTCGCCGCCGAGGGTCACGGCCACGGTCAGGTCTTCGGCGGATAGGCCCGCCACCGCCGTCTCATCCCATGCGCTCACCGTCGCCGACGGGAAGCCGAGGCCCTCCAGTCGCTGGGCGAGGGCGGCGGCCAGATGCCTCGACGCCGCCACCTTGGGGTGGTACAAGAGGGCAACCCGGCCTCCGGGGCGAAGGGCTCCGGGCTTGGTCAAGGCCTCGACCCGCGGCTGTGCCACCAATGGGCTCCTCCGGCTAGCATGGTTAGAAGGCTGACAGCTGTCCCGAGGATAACCGCCGCCGGCAGGTAGGTCCATCGTATCCGCCAGGAGCCCGCCGGTAGGGCCACCGCCACCAGGGCGCCATACGCGGGCACCACTCGCGGTCGTAGCCGACGGCCATCGGCGGCCTCGGCCTGGGCGCGCCAGCCGGGGGCATAGGACGTCGACAGCACAACCACCCCCGGCCGGGGCAGCGTAGCCTCTGCTCGGGCCTGGAAGGCCCCGAAGCCGGTGAGGCGGGCGGAGCGGGCCTCGTCGTAAGTCCCCCGGGCGGCGCCACCCTCCTCGGGGCCGGCCGAAGCCTGGAGCCCCGCCGCCACCTCCGGTGGCACCAAGGCCACCGACCGCGGATCGAAGGAAGCGTCCACCTCCTCGTCGCCGGTGTATGGCGCCACGTCGCCGGGCACCCACACCGCCGCCGATGCCACCTTCACCCTGTACCCCCGGGGCGAAGGTAGGCCGCCTCTGCCTGGGACGCCGGGGCTGGGGGCCGCCGAGGGCTCCTTCGTGGCCAGGGCCTCCACGGGAGCGCCGTCAGAAAACGTGCGGTCGGTCACCAGGTGGGTCACGTCCAGCATTCGCCACCACACAATCTCCGGCACGTTGGACACCAGGGCCTCGGTGGCCGCCAGGTGAAACGGCGAGTCCCCGGTGACATCGTACAGCCCGTGCATCGTGGCGGCATTGGCACCCCCGGCAAGGCGGCCCTCACTCGACACCCGGCCTGGCATGGTCGCCGGCAACTGGGGAATAGGGCCGCTGGCCGGGTATAGCGCCTCCCGAGGCGCAAGACCCTGGCCGTGGTTGACCGTCACGAGCTCCAGGACGGCGATGAGCACGAGGGCTCCGGGCCACGGGCGCCGGCCGTCTATCACTCCGGCCGCCACCACCCCGCCCGCCCCGAACGCCGCCAAGGCGGCCAGGGTCAGGTCATCCACCAACCAGGGGGGAGCTGAAGCGCCGCTCCTCAGGGCCAAGGCGGCCCCCAGGGCGGTGGCCCCCGCCCCGAGGAGGGCAATGGCCCCTCGCCGGCGGTCGCTAACTCCGGCCTGGACGAGGGACTCCAATCCCAAGCCGGCGGCCATGGCCAGGGCCACGCTCCAGACCACGGCCACCCGTTCGTGGTGCCTGAACAGCGCCAGACCAGGCACGGTCTCGAGGGCGGCCGCCAGCACGGGCAAGCGACCGCCCACCGCCACTAACAGGGCCACCACCGCCGCGGCCAGCCAGAAGCGCCCGCCGGGGCCGCGGGCCCCAGCCCACAAAGCCAGGCCAAGGGACAGGGTGCCGATCCAAAGGGGCCACCACTGGCCACCGGCGTGGGGAAGGACGGCCCCCGCCAGCTCCCGGGGGCCGAAGCCGGCGAGGAGCGCCCCAGGATCCAGGTCGCGCCCGACCCAGCCGACCAGGGCCGCGGTGGGCAGCCACGCCACCGCCGACAGCCCTGCCCCGCCCCCGAAGGCGATTGTCGCCACCATGACACTGCGGCGGCCCGTTCTCCAGATGCTGGCGCCCACCCATGCGGCCGCCAGGATCAAGCCGTACAGGGCCGTTTGGGGATGCCCGGCCATCACCATCATGGCCGCCGCTGCCGCAGCGGCCCAGGACCACCAAGCCGCGCGCCGCGAGGTGTCGGCGCCCATGGCCGCCGTTAGGGTCCACAGGAGCCCTGGGATCCAGGCCGCCGTGTCGACTACCGCCAGCTGTTCGGTGGGATAGCCGGTCAGGTAGCCCCCCGCCTCAAATGTGACAGCCGCCAAGGCCGCCGCGGGGCGGCCGCACCCGAGGCGCCGGGCCAAGAGGTAGCTGAAGACGCCGGCCAGCAGGATGTGGCCGAGGGCCTCCATCTCCACGGCCCACAGTGGCAGCGCCCTCCCGCCAACGGCCAAGGGCACCTGGAGGCCGCGCCAGGGATAGACCACCGCGAGCTGCGGGTCGGCCCAGGCCGGGGTGCCCGCGTACTGGTGTGGGTTCCAGAGGGGGGGCCTGAGGGCGGCCCACGACCGGGCCACGAAGGTCCGATACGGCACAAACTGCCGGGCGAAGTCCCCGTCGGGAGGGCCTATCATCTGCCTGTCGGCGGCGGCGGGGGCGGCCACGCGCCAGAAGAGCAGCGCCACCACGGCCACCAGGAGGGCCAGCCACGGTGCGTCTCTTGGAACCCCGCGCCCCCGGGGCTTCCCCCCGGGCGTGGCCACCTCGGCCTCACCAAGAGCCGGGCCAGCGGATGAATGGCCGAACATTGCCGCGATTATAGGGCCGCCGCCCCCGGCAGGCCTTCCGGCGTCGGATGCTATACTCGGCCCCCGTGGCATTGCCCCTTCCCCTCGTCGCCCTGGCGCTGGCCTTGGGCGCCGCCATGGCCTGGGCCGTCGTCGCTCCTGGCGCCCCAGCCCTGGACCGCCGCCTCTTCCTGGCCCTGAACGGTCGCCGGCTCCCGGCGGCGGCCGAGGTCGGCGTGCGCCTGGTGAGCCACTTGGGCCTTTTTCCCACCAACGCCGCCCTTTGGGGGGGCTACCTGTTGGTCCTCGGCGTTCCCTCAGGCTCCGTGGGCCCGGGAGTGGCCGCCGCCGGGGGCCTGGTAGGGGTGTGGGCTGCGTGCCGCGCAATCAAGATGATTGTGAACCGGCAGCGCCCCCATGGCGCCATCGATGGCGCCCGCTTGGTGGGCCTTACGCCAAGCGGCTCGGCCTTCCCGAGCAGCCACGCGGCCCTCAGCCTCTACTCCGCCGCCGTGGCCACGGAGCTCCTCGGCCTGTCGCGCCTCGAGGCCACGGCAGCCTTCGCCTTGGCCCTCGGCGTGGCGCTGGCCCGGGTCTATATCGGCGCCCACTACCCCCGGGACGTGTTGGGGGGCGCTCTCATCGGCGCCGCCGGAGCCATCGTTGGCCTGGTGGCGGCCATTGGCGCCGGTGGAGGTTGAGTTGAGTCCCGGCCTACGGGTAACCCCGGCGGGCCACCTCGACGCCGGCGCTGTCCCGGAGCAGCGCCTCATCCCACGGCCTCCTCGTCCGGGGCCCGTCCCACACCGGCTCCCCGCGACCCCAGTACAGATCCGTGAAGGTGCCGTCGGTGGTATCCGGACCTGGCCTCGTCCACAGGCGCACTCGATCACCTGGGGCCAGGCCAAGGGCCGGAAACTCGAAGCTGTTGCCGTCGGCGTCGGCAAGGGTCCAGGCGCCCATGGTGACGGTCACGAGGCCACGGTTGGCGATGAGCACCGACTCGAAGTCGAGGTCGTCGCAGGTGGGCAATGAGAAGTTCTCCTGGGCCGGGAAGGCGCGGATAGGGTACTCAATTCGAATGTCTGCCCCCGGGGGCACGGGCTGCCAGCCGTCTGCGGCGGCCCCTCGGGCGGCGAGGCCCGCCCCCGGACGCGTGAGGGCCGGCAACAGGACCCGAAAGGGCAACTCGCCGGGGACGGGTACCACCTCCAGGCGGGCGTCATCCCAGTAACTGTCGTTGTGCTTCACCGGCCACAGGGGCGCACCTCGAACATACACCGCCACGGCGCCGGTGTCCGCGACCTCGCCCTCGGCCTCTAGCTGCACCCAACCGTCGTAGGCCTCGAACACCACCGGGGCTGACCACTTCACGGTGTCGGGCGTCGGCGCCCCCAGGCGGCTTGGGGTGCGGCCGGCCTCGTCAAGGCCGACGCTGACTCGGTACGTCCCGTGGGAGTTGGGGCTGCCCTCGCGACACGGGCCCCGGGGCGAAGTACATGGATCGTCGCAGTCGCTCGACCACGTCCGCGCCCATATCGAGAAGCGGACCGTGGCCCCCGGTGGGGCCTCCGCCACCTGGAAGAAACCCGCATCGTGGGTGGCGCTGGTGGTGAAGAACTTCTGGAGGTCAGCGCCGTGGAATACCCGAATGCTGAAGCCGAGGGGGCGCCCAGTGGCGTCGAAGCGGGCATGGGGTTCGTCCTTGAACTCGGGCCGCACCCCTGCGTCGTCAAACCAGGGCTGCCACCCCTCAGCCACAACGAGCTCCGGAGCGCCGACGGCGCGGAAACCGTCCTCGAAGCCGGGGTTCACGAGCAGGTTCCCGGCGAGGAGATGCCGGGGCAATGGGTGCTGGGCCACGGTTCGGCCCACACCGGCCCCGGCGGGCGCCACGGGGACGATGCCAAGGTCCCTTGGAACCGCCCGGGGAGCTGGTATACCAGCCACCATGAGGGCCACGGCGACGAGGCCGGCCCCCCTTGAAGCCAGCGTATCTTCCGACCGCCGGCCACGTCTTATTCGGCGCGTAGAGTTGAACAAGGCACTGATCGCATTGGAGGCCGTCATGGGCACCGGATTCTTCATCGTAACCGTCATGCTTCTCCTCGTGTGGTGCGACACCCTGGGGGTGGCGCACCGGTAGTACGCTCCAATCTGACGGATCAAGGGTGGTCCACCTCCCTCTCCTCCTTTGCACGGATCCGCCGGGCCTCGAGCCCGGCGGTTCCGTTTAACGCGTGCCGAAAGCGCCCCATAGACCCGCCGCCTCCCTCCTCGGCAAGGCGATGGCATCACGCTGCCCGGCGGCCTAGAATTCGCCCCATGGGCAGACGAGCCTTGGCCGACGGCATCGCATCTGGCCTTGCCTTGGCGGGCCTGGCCGGGGGCGGCTGCTCCGTCCTCGGGGCGTCGGTGGGGCGCTGCAGCGAATGGCTCTTCGCCGGGGGCGTGGCGATGATGCTGCTGTCGTCCCTGTGGGCCCTCGCCGGCTACGGCAGCCCGCCGGGAGTGATCTCGGTGTTCAAGGGCGATGCCGAAGTGTACCCCTCCGCGCCACCCGAAAGCCTGTGGGTGGACCGCTTCGTGAACGTCACCAACGTCTGGCTCACCGCCGGGGCGGTCATGGTAGCCATTTCGTTCCTGCTGGTGATATGACGGCGTCAGCCGCCGGTTGGCGGAGGCTGGGGATACGTCGGCTCCAGGTGGGCTAGGTCCGAAGCCGTGGCGGGGGCGCCTTGGGCCCGGGCTATTCCCAGCTCGGCCAACCAGCCGGGGCGCCGGAGACAAGCGGCCGGGGGCAACACCACAAGGCCCGCCTCTAGCGCCTGGCCCCTCTCTTCGGCCGTGAGCTCCCCGGCCACCCAGTCGCCGGGGGCGCTTCGGCCTAGCACGGCCCCAAGGTCCTCGGGCACCAGTCCGGCGGCCTCGGGCCAGCCGTCGGCCGCGGGCGGGTAGGCGGCGGCCACCACTCGGCCCCGGCCAGCACGGAGAAGCGCCCATAGGCGCCGGTCTCGGTTCAAGACTGGGGGCGACAAAGGGACGGCCAGGATATCGAGGGTCGGAACCCCCACGACGGCAACGCCGGCGCCAACAGCCAGGCCCTTGGCGAGGGCCAGGCCTATCCGCAGGCCGGTGTAGGACCCGGGGCCGATGGCCACGGCCACCCCGTCCAGGTTCCTCGCGGCCACGCCGTGGCGGCGGATAACCTCGGCCACCGCCGGCGCCAAGCCCTGGGTGTGGCGCCGAGTAGCCCACGTTCGTTCCTCCAGGACGGCCACCCCATCGTGGAGAGCCACACCGGCAACGTCCGTGGCCGTGTCGATCGCGAGCCAGCAGGTCACTCGCCGGCTGCCTCGGCGTGCTTGGCGGCGGCCATGAGGGTGGCGGCTTGGGGCCCGGAGGCATCCATCACTAGGCGCCGGCCTTCACCGGCAACCTGGAAACCGATTCGCACCGTCGTCGGCCCCTCGGGCACGGGGCCCCGGTCGGCCCACTCCACGGCCATCACCGCTCCGCCGTCGACGAACTCATCCAGGGCCAAGGGAATCACCTCGGCCGCCCCGGCCAGACGATAGAGATCGACGTGCACCAAAGCGAGGCCGCCCCCGGCGATCGGCGGATGCTCGCGGACCAGGACGAAGGTCGGGCTTGTGACTCGACCCGCGGCGCCGAGGCCTTCGCCGAGGCCGGCCACGAAGGTAGTCTTGCCGGCCCCCAGGGGGCCGGTGAGGAGGAACACCGTGCCCGGGGCCGCCAGGGCGCCGAGGCGCCGACCGACGGCCCGTGTATCCTCGGCCCGGGGGGCCGCCACGATCATACGATGATCAAACTCCGACATTTATCCCTCGACCTTGGGTCCGGCTCCGTGGTACGATCTTTCGCCGTCCATGGTGGTCCTAATGCTATCCGACATCCACGCGAACATGGAGGCCCTCGAGGCGGTCTTGGCCGACGCCGAGGGCTTCGACACCGTGTGGTTTCTTGGCGACGCCGTGGGCTACGGCCCCCAGCCAAACGAGTGCGTGGAGCTGCTGCGCTCCCTGGCCCCCCAGTACTGGCTGGCGGGGAACCACGACTGGGCGGCCCTGGGGAGGCTGGATTTGGCTGACTTCAACCCCGAGGCCCGGGCGGCGGCGGAGTGGACCGCGGAGCGCCTCGAGGATGGCGTCCGGGCCTTCCTCGAAGCGTCGGAGCCGCGGCGAGAGGCCAAGCGAGCCGGCGTCACCCTGGCCCATGGCAGCCCGAGGCACCCCATCTGGGAGTACGTTTTGGACCCCGCCACCGCCACGGAAAACTTCGAGGCCTTCACCACCAAGAACTGCTTTTTCGGCCACACCCACGTGCCGGCGGTGTACGAGGAAGGGATGGACGGCGCCGTCAGGCTGCCAATAACCCCCGGGTTGTCCATCATGCTCGGCGAGAGCCGGCGAATGGTGAACCCCGGGGGCGTTGGACAACCTCGGGACGGCGATCCACGGGCCAGCTACCTGCTGTACGACCAGGAGAACTCGTGGCTGACATTTCACCGGGTGCCCTACGACATCCAGTCCACCCAGGCCAAGATCCTGGCCGCCGGGTTGCCGGCCCGGCTGGCGGCCCGCCTCGACTACGGCTGGGAGAAGGCGGACGCCGCGGCCCCGGCCCTCGTGGCCTCCACGCCGCCCCGCCTCGCCAGCACCGAGGCCGCCAACACAGCGGACGCCCAAACCAGAGCGATGGCACCCG